>CAZIZE010000038.1:0-21079 GCA_964543655.1 uncultured bacterium | reverse complement strand
ATCAAACTCTCCATCTTTTTATCTTTTAACTTTATCTCTTTTAGCTGCACCACCTATCTCTTTTCAATGAACCCTCTCCTTAACGGGAGACGACGATTATCACCTTTTTACACTCTTGTCAATACTTTTTTTACCCTTTTTGAATATTTTTTTCAAAACTATTTAAATTATCATTTTTACCAACTATTATAAGTAAATCTGTTTTACAAATTTTATATGTTGCTCCTGGAACTAAGTTAGTTTTCCCTGTAACTTTATCCTTTATTGCAATTATCTGAATCTTATATTTATTAATTAAATCCAATTCCCTCAATTCTTTACCTACAAATATATCAGGAGTTTCAATTTCTACTATACTAAAATCTTCTCCAAGAAAAAAAGATTCTACTACATTTGTCTGGGTAACGGATGTTGCTAAATTATAAGCCATATCTCGCTCAGGAAAAATTACTTTATCAGCTCCCACCTTATCTAAAATAACTGCATGCTCAGCAGAAATTGCTTTAACAATAACTTTTTCAACACCAAGCTCTTTTAAATAAAATGTTGTCAATATACTCCTATCCATTCTTCCACCCATTGAAACAAAAACAACATCAACATCATTTAACCCTATAGCTTCTAACACCTCTTTATCTGTTGCATCTGCAATTACTGCTTGAGATGAAAAATCCTTAACTGCTTGAATTTTATCTTTATCAATATCAATAGCAATTACCTCTTTGTCAAGTTCATGTAATTTTTTTGCAAGAAAAAAACCAAAATTTCCCAATCCAATTACTGCAAATTGTTTCATTTTATTATCCTATCATAATATTTTCTTCTGCAAATTTTAAATTAACTCTCTTCTTACCTCTAAGAGCAAGCACCAATGTCAATGGTCCAACTCTTCCAAGAAACATTAAAAGGATTATTATCACTTTTCCAACAACTGTTAGCTTTTGTGTGTATCCCAATGATAGCCCAACAGTACCTATTGCTGAAAATGCCTCAAATGTGTAGGATAAGAAATCACCTCTATCCATTGGGGTATTATCACAGAGGCTCAAGCCTATTATTCCCAATAATAAGAAAGTTATTGCAATTAAAATAATTGCAAAACTTTTAAAAATAACTTCTTTTGAAATTGTCCTTTTAAAAATTGTAATATAATCTTTTCCTTTTGCTGTAGAAAAAATTGTCATAATAAAAATAATAAAAGTCGTAGTTTTAACACCTCCACCACATGAACCTGGAGAGGCTCCTATAAACATTAACAACATTATTATTACTATTGTTACATCTTTAAACTTTGTCAAGTCTAATGTGTTAAAACCTGCTGTTCTTGGAGTAACTGATTGAAAAAGAGACGCAAGCACTTTAATATTAAATGGCAATCCTTTAAGTGCATTCTGATATTCCAGTAAAAATATTAGTAAAGCACCAATAAATATCAGACACCCTGTAACAGATAAAACTATTTTTGAATGCAAAGATAATCTTTTATTCTTAATGTCAAGGTATACAGTAAAACCTATTCCACCAGCTACTATTAGAAACATAATAATTAAATTAACGTACCAGCTACTCTGATAATCAACAAGATTATTTGAAAAAAGAGCAAAGCCTGCATTACAAAATGCAGAAATAGAATGAAATAATGCGTAAAACAACGATTTTAAAAAATCAAATTGGTTATTGTAAAAATAAACAAAAAGCATTAGAGCACCTGAAAGCTCCACTATTAATGTAACAACAAATATATTTAAAATCAACTTTTTTAAGTCAAAAAAATCTTTTGACAATGTAGACGCAATTGCAACTTTTGCATTAAGAGGTATTTTCTCTTTTAAAAAAATTAAGAAAAATACTGAAAAAGTCATTATTCCAAGTCCACCAATCTGTATTAGAAAAAGAATAATCAATTGGCCCCAAAAAGTAAAATCTTTACCTGTGTCAACAACAATAAGTCCTGTAACACAAACAGCTGATGTTGATGTAAAAAGTGCATCAATAAATTTGATGCCATGAGGTGTGGCAAAAGGTAACTTTAGTAAAATTGCTCCAATAAAAATCGCTAATAAAAAACTAAATAAAAGAATCAGCTCTGGTGAAATTTTTTTAAAAATCTCTTTCATTTAAAATACGCCTGTAAAATTTGTAATATTTTTCTAATTGCTTATCTTCGGAAAAATCATTTTCAGCAAAAATCCTGCTCAATCTTCCCATACGCTCTCTAATTTCGTGACTTTCAATTAGTAACTGTAATTTATGAACAAGTTGCTGTACATCTCTTTTATCTGATATAAAAAAACCATTTTCCTCTTCAACAATGGTCTCTTTTAATGCACCTCTTTTTACTGTGATAATTGGTAGCCCTGTTGCCATTGCTTCAAGAACAGCTCTACAGGTACCATCACTCCCTTCCTGCAACAACACAAAAATATCAAGACTTCTTAAAAGCTCAGGCAAATCTTCACCAATATAGCCTGTAAAAATTATTCTATCTGATAAATTTAAATTTTTAACATACTCTTTTAATGGAATAAGGCTTTCTCCTCTACCTGTTAAAATCAATCTTATATTTTCAAATTTTTTAGCAAGTTTAATAAAAGCATCTATTAAATATTTGTGCCCTCTATGAGGTTGAAATCTTGCAACCATTCCAATATTTACACTATTTTTGATTTTGTAATTTTTTTCAAGAAAATCTTTATTCCCTTCTGGTTTAAACTTTTTTAAATCAACAAATCCTTTTATTACATCAATTTTGTTTTCAGGTAAATTAAATTTTTCAATCATTTCTCTTTTAAAATAATTACAATTGGTTAATAAATAATCATTGCTATTGAAAAGTATTTTAGCAAAAGGCTTTTTCGTTAAATATTTGCTATTATGAATACTCCTAACAAGTATAAAATTTTTCCTTCTTATTTTTATTAATGAAGAATAGATATTTTCAATGGAATTATGACAATGCACTATATCTGGAGAAAAAGTCTCAATTATTTTGGTAAGATTAGTAAAATCTTTAATCATCATTGTTGGTTTAAAACCTCTTGGAAAGCTCAAACACTCTGTAAAATCAATACCTTGCTTGATCAACCTATTTTTAAATTCACCTTTGTAAAAATTTCTAAAACCAATAATAACCTGCTCTTTTTTAGATTTTAAAAACTTTGCTACTTTTACAACATATTCAGCAGGTCCTGTCCATTGATGTAAACTAATAAGATGAATTATTTTCATAATGTTTTATAATTAAATGTATTAGTGAATATTTATTTTCTGATTCAACAAAATTTTCCAAACTTAAATTTTGTAAAGAAACTTTAAAAAAACCTCTCCTCTTTTTAAAAATATTTACCTGCTTCACCATAATCTTATTAACATTGCTTCTGTAAGTAATAAGCATATTTCCAAAAGAAATTTTTTTATAATGTAGATACTCATATATATCTTTTGTTAAATAATAGCAAAAAGAAATTTTTCTTAATCTCAACATCAGAGAAGAATTTTTAAAACTTAACAAATAATACCTATCATTAGGAGGAAATAACACATCCATATTACCAACTTTATCCCTTTCTTTCACACCATAACATTTCTGACCATTTAATAAATATTTGCAAACTCTGCTATCATTAGCTATAATATTTTTAATTGCCAATAATCTACTTAAATTATCAATTTTTATCAACTCACCTCTAATATTTGCAGGGATAACCATATAATCTATTTTATCTATTCCAAATTTTAACAACACAGGCAAAACTTTATATCTAAAATTGTTAATTTTAGGATTGGAATATAATAAGTAATTAAATTTATCTTTAATGAAAACAGTATAATGACCTCTATTGTCAATTACTCCTGCAATTCTACTATTTATGGTTTTATATCTTTCAAGAAAGGAAAGCAAAGAGATAATTAAAATCAAAATTGCTATTTTAAGAAATTTTTTAAAATCCAGCTCTTTTCCCCGGGCTATTATGAAAATAATTAAAAATATAATCATATACCAACAAATTAACTCAAAAAAATCTGGGCTATGAATAAAAATTCTGCTTATTTCAGGTAGGCAAATTAATATTTTTTCAAAAAATATTAAAAAATAAGATAGAATTGTTAATAGTAATTTGTTTAACATTGGAACCATACAAAAAAATATTAAAAATACACTTATTGGAATTATCAAAATAGTAAAAAATGGAACTGCAAAAATATTGGCAATTAAAGCTTTTGGATATATAGCAGAAAAATGGTAAATTGAAAGAGGAATGCCAGAGAAAAACGCTATAATTATCACTGAAAAAAACTCTAACAACCTATTATCATATGTTTTATTTTGCATATAAAAAATTAATGCAAAAACAACAATAAATGAAAATTGCAATGATAGATTGTAAAAAGAAAAAGGAGAAAAAGCTACTATTAAAAATAGTATGAAAAATAAAATTCTGTAAGGTTCTTTATATCTCTTTATAAAAATAGTTAAAACTAATGCCACAATTATCAGCCCCGCTCTTATTGCTGGATAATGGGCTCCTGTAAAAAGTATATAAAAAACTATAAATGGCATTGATAAAAGAAACGGCAGATAATAATTATTTATTTTAAAAAAAATAATCCTGAATAAAATTATGAAGCAGAGAAAAAATATACCTACATGAAGACCTGATATTGAAAAAAGATGGGAAATTCCATTATAAATTAAGAGTCTTTTTGTTTTTTCCTCCATATAAGATTTATTTCCTGTGGTTAGGGCTATAATCATTGATTTTATGTTATTGTTAATATGAGCCTTTAAAATAAAATGCTCAACCATTTTTCTATACTTTTGAACAAAGTTTATTCTAATTTTCCCCTTTTTTATGTAGAAAATATCTTTTTTATTATGGAGAAAAGCTAAAAATTTAATACCTTTACTTTTGTAATAATTTGCAAAATTAAAAGTTCCAGGATTTAAATGCCTTGGAATTTCTATCTTTGTACAAATTTTAACTATTTCTCCTTTTTTTAAAATTTTTCTCAAACTTTTTTTAAAGAAAAAAACCTTTACTTTAACCCTCTTATTTAAAACAACTTTCCGTGAAACTGTCTCTACTCTCTCTGCATCCAATATTATACTACTACCTTTTACCTCAACTATTTTTCCATAAATTAAAACTCTCTTTTTATTAATGAACCTTCCAAGCTTAATATATGGATAGTAAAAATATAATCCCTGTAAAAATCCAGCTAAAAATAGAAAAATTACAACATATTTCTTCTTGATTTTTATTAAAGGGATAATTAAAAGGAAGGAGTATAACAGGTTGTCCCAGAACAGGACACCTGAAATAAAAGCAATTGTGAAATATAGAAAAAACATTACATTGGCATTATATCATCTTTGTCTTTTATTTTCAGAGGTGCCTTTATCTGCTCAATTTCTTTTTTAATCTGCTCAACAAATTCATAAAAATCTTTCTGCATGGAAATTATTCTATTTCTCATATGCAAAATAACATCTATACCTTCAAGGTTTACCCCTAACTCATCTCGTAACCGTCTGATTACTTCAAGTCGCTCAATATCATCTTCCTGTATAAACTTCTCATTATCCTCTTCAACTATTTCAACAAGTCCCTCTTCATGAAATAAATTTATCTCATTTTCAGAAAATGGAATCTTTTCAAGAACCTGCTTTAAATAATATACCTTTTTTGCCATTTATCTACCCCTAAACTTTTTTAAAGTTTTTTAACAGCTTCTTTAAGCTCTGCTGGTATATACTCTGGTAAAGTTATATATGTTTCTATATACAAATCACCTACTTTGCTATTTTTTAAATTTTTAACTCCTTTACCTTTAACTCTAAATTTTTTTCCACTACTTGTTTTTGGTGGTATTTTAATTTTTATTTTACCATTTGGTGTATCTGTCTCAATTTCTCCACCAAGTATAGCCTGTTTAAGAGTAATTGGAACCTTTTTATATAGATCATCTCCTTTCCTAATATAATCAGGATGCTCTCTTACTTTGATTTTTAATATTAGGTCACCATTTGGAGCATTCCCCATCCCAGGATAACCTTTACCTGCCAACCTGATTTTTGAGCCATTGTCAACACCAGCAGGAATTTTCACTTTTAAAGTTTTACCACCAACATTAATATATTTTTCTCCACCTTTAACAGCTTCATCAAAAGAAACTTCTATCTCTGCCTCTATATCATCACCTTTTTGAGCAAAACCTCCTCCAAAATCAAAATCATAAGATGAAGATTTTGAATAAGATTTTCCAAAAAGGTCTTCAAAAATTTTTGAAAAATCACCACCACTATAGGTATAGGTTTTATAATATTTTCCTCCACCAGAACCACCATTAAAATCAAAGCCACCAAAACCGCCAAAACCACCTTCACCAAAATCAAATGTTCCAAACTGGTCATACTGCTTTCTTTTCTCAGGATCACTCAAAACCTCATAAGCTTCAGAAATCTCTTTGAATTTTTCTTCTGCTACTTTATCTCCTGGATTAACATCAGGATGATACTTTCTTGCAAGTTTCCTGTATGCTTTTTTAATTTCATCTTGAGTTGCGTTTTTATCTATTCCTAATACCTCATAATAATCTCTCTTTGCCATTTTCACTCCACTCTCTATATTGTTTTTTATTTCTTTTTATAAATTAATCACACTTAAATTTTTGTCAATTCTTCTTATTTGCAGAGGAATCATGAAAAACATTGGTGATGTTCAATTGGTTATTTAAACTGTTTTGTAATAATATTAAGTAAAGTTTCGAACTTATAAGGTTTATAAAGAAACTTATAAGAAAATCCGATATTTCCTTTTAATTTTCCACTATCATAACCTGAAACAAATATAACAAATAGCTCTTTATTTATGCTTTTTAACCTTTTTGCAAGCTCAATGCCATCCATTTCTGGCATTACAATATCTGTAATTAAAATATCAATTGTTTCCTCTATACCCTTTACCTTTTTTAAAGCATCCTCGCCATTTGTTGCTATTATAAATTTTCTAAAAATATTTATAAAACTTTTATCTAATGCATTTAAAATATCAATATTGTCTTCTACAAATAATACATTGTAATTCATCTTTTCAACTTTTATAGAGTGCGACTCTTCCATCTCAAGCTTCGGAAAATCTTTTCTAATTACAGAGGGAAAATAAATTTTAAAAATTGAACCTTTATTCTTTTGAGATTCCACTTTTAAAAAACCATTATTACTCTCAACGAGATTAAAAACTGTTGTTAATCCAATACCTGTACCTTTATTTCCCTTTTTAGTTGTAAAAAATGGATCAAAAATTTTATCAATTATTTTTTGGTCAATACCTGTGCCACTATCTTCCACAGAAATAAGAGCATATTCTCCCTCCTCTAAATCTTTTTTTTCATTTTTTAAAAAATTATTGTCAATAAAGACTTTTTCTATTGATACTCTGATAATTTTTTCTTTCCCATCTTTCTCTATCACACTATCCTTTGCATTGAACACAAGATTTGTAATTATCTGCTCAATCTGGACAATATCAGCATTGATATTAATAGATTCATAATAAGGCTCATAAATAAATTTAATATTTTCAGGAATTGATGGTTTTAAAATTTTAATTATTGATTCAATTGAATTATTTACCTCTATAATATCTTTACTTCCCATGTCCTGCTTTCCAAGAGCAAGAAGATGTCTAATGAGATTTGAAGCTTTTTCAGATGCTGAAACAATATTTTTTATATATTTTTTCAATCTTGATTCTTTAATTAGTAGAGAGCATAACTCTGCATTAGTTGTAATCACAGTTAAAATATTATTAAAGTCATGAGCAATCCCACCTGCTAACTTCCCTACAATATCCATCTTTTGAGAAATAATGAGATTTTCCTGCATTTTTTTAAAATCAGTAATATCTCTACCACTTACAATAATACAACGTCTTGAACCATCTTTGTTAAATACAGGTATTTTAATAACGTCAATATATATTACTTCTCCAGCATTTTTATTTAACTTCAATTCATATCTCTTAGGCTTTCCTTTTTCCCAGACCACTTCATCTTTAACATACTTTGCTAAAATATCATTTTTAAATGGTGTAAATTTAAGAATTTCTTCTGCTGTTTTCCCTTTGTAATCAAAATTTTGAATATTAAAAAATTCCACAGCTTTTTTATTGGCATAGACCCATTTACCTTCTGGAGACATTAATATGATTAAATCATTGGTACCATTTAATAATGTTAAAAATTGTAAATTATCACTTTCCAGCTCTTCTTCTACTATTTTTCTTTTCCTGATATTATAAATCAATACTAAAATTAAAACACCTAATATTAATAGAAAAATCTCAAGGTAAAATAATACCTTCTCCTTCTTTTCTAATTTTTGTAAAATTTTTGGTGGTTTATTTATCAACTTGTATGGCTTTGGAAGATTTGCAAAATTAATATTAAATTTTTTTAGCTCGTTATAGTCAAAAATATATTCTGAAGGAGATTTTGTAATTACTGGTAAACTTTCCACAGGTATATTTTCATATAAAATTTTTTTTGCATAATTTACAACATAAAGTGCCTGCAACCTACTGGATGTAATTTTTCCACCTATAACACCAGGAAAATTCATCATAACATCCCACATCACATAAATAGGCTTTCTACTATTTTTAAAAATGTAATTAATACTATCTTTAATACTAAAAATTGTTCCATCCCTGAGCTTAAAGAGATTTAGATATAAAATAACACTATTTGGAGGAATGTTTCTCAATTCATTGGTATAATCATCTTTTGAAAAAAACAATCCATTAAAAATAATAATATTGACCTTATCTCTGTATTCATATTGCAACCTTACAACTTTATAAAAATAGATTTGAGATGTAAAATTAGCACCCATCAATGCTATGATATTTTTTACTTCTGGTTCTATTTTTAAAATTGCATTAATTGTCCCCTTTATATCAACATCCTCAACAACTCCTGTAATATCATTATGGCCTTTTAATAATCTTTTTGAAAAATTATTTATTCCACAAAATAGTACAGGAATATTTTTAAAAAGCTCATTTTTATTTGAAACAACAAACATTAAAGCATTATTATCTGTAACAATAATAAGGTCTAATTTTAAATTACAATATTTATATTTTATGTAATTCTTAAAAATTTTAAACATTTTATCTCTTTGGAATCTTTTAGTATCCATATATTCAATAAAATAATTTACATCATGCAACTTTCTAATTATATTATCCACCAAAGAATCTGTCCATGCAAGAGTTTGATGATAGGAGTTTAAAATAAGAATATTTTTACTTTCTGCAAAAATGTGTGTGGGCAAAATAGTATTAGCTATTAAAATTATTAAAAATAAAGAAAAATTAATAATTTTTCTCATATTCTTTTTTAAATTTTAAATGCTTAAAAGTCAAGGTTATAATGAAAAATTTTAGAAATATTAGGTGGGATTTTAAATATAACTCTCTACTGAAACAACATTAATCAGAAGAAACAACATTTTTACTTAGATTAAATATTGATTATGGGAGTATATAGTAAAGTTTTTATTTATTCTACCTAACTGAAAACCTTTTTGACCAGGCAGTCATTCCTCCTATAACACTGTATACATTTTTGTAACCTTTTGATTTCAGAATAGAACCTGCTATATTAGATCTGTATCCTGTACCACATATTAAACTAATATGCTCATTCTGCGAAAAATTAATATCTTCCTCAAAAAACTTTTGTAATGGAATATGAACTGCTCCATCTATATGACCTGATTCCCATTCTGATAAAGTTCTTACATCTATAACATTATGGTTCTCATATTTTTCAAGTACATGCTTTAAAGAATGAATAGATATTTGTGGTAAAAATCCTGTATCTTCACCACTTAATATCCATGAGTTAATTCCTATGATATATCCAACAATATTATCATACCCTACTCTTCTAAAACTTGTAACTGCATATTCCACATCATCTAAACTATTTCCTAATAATAAAATCTTATTCTCTGGGTCAAGAACTGTTCCAAGCATGGTTGCTGAATAGGGAGAAAGGCCTATGCTGTAACTTCCTTTTATATGTGCAGCACCAAAACTTATTGCATCTCTTAAATCAACAATCACCCCTTTTTCTTTTAAAAAATCTTTAATTTCAGAAATATAAAAATGCTTAAGTTTTGGTAAATCACTAATATAAGCGACTCCCTTTTTATTTGACATAATAATATACGAAAAATTTTTAGGTCTATGGGGAAAATTTTTAATTACCTCTCTTTTAAAATCCTCAAATGAAAGATTTAATATATTATTTGATGCTTTTTCATACCCAATTGTAGAAGAAGGTTTGGAGCTTATAGCAGCTCCACACAAAGAACCTTCTCCATGAGATGGATAAACTTCTAAAAAATCTGGAAGTTTTAAAATTTTATTGTAAAGACTATTGTATAAATTTTCAATCTGCTCATCAATTAACTCTTTCCCTGCAAGATCAGGTCGCCCAATACTGCCAACAAATAACAGGTCGCCTGTTAAAACCATTGCAGGAGCCTCTCCCCTTGCAATATCTTTTATTAGAAGAGATATAGAATAAGGTGTGTGTCCTGGTGTCTCAATAACTTCAATAAGAGCATTCCCAAATTGCAATTTATCGCCCTCTTTTAACACAGAATGTTCATACTCTATTTCTGGGTCAGCACCTGTATAAATTGTCGCACCTGTTCTTTTTGACAATTCAAGAGCTCCTGAAACATGGTCAGCATGAACATGAGTATCTATAATTGCTGTAATTTTCATTCCATTTTTCTCAGCTACTTCAATATAATCTTCATAATCTCTTTTTGGGTCAACAACTACTGCTGTTCCATTTGCAGGACATCCAATTAGATAAGATAGACATCCTAAACCTTCCACTTTAAATTGTTGAAAAAACATCCATCCTCCATCTAATTACTTTTAAACTCTGAAAGTTCCTTTGCATTTCTTTTAAGTGTATAAAAAAGCACCACAAGAAGAGCAACAAATAACAATGCAAATAGGATAAACACATCCCACTGTGGAGCAACTTTTAAACTTGAATAATCAAAATATTTGCTCCAATATCCATATTCAACAACTCTTCTAACAATTACCATACATGCAACAGATATTAAAAGTAATATTGATAATCCTGTAACTGTCTCTTTTTTTGAAAAAACTTTTGACACACCATAAAAAGCAGCTAAAATTCCTACAACCCAGCATATTAATGCTATCATGTTACCACCAAGCACCATTCCCATTGCCCTTGATTTAAGCGTAAACAAGAATAAGATTCCAACTGGAATCTGAATCATAGTAGCATAAACAAAAGAATTTTTTCCAAAATTGTACATCTCTTTTTTCACGTTTTCATCAAGGCTTTTCTTAAACTTTGGATATGCCATTAAAAAAACACCACTAAAAGCAATAGCAGCAAAGATGAAATGCAATACCCTTGGAATAACCGTAGTTATTGCAAATGCAGATGATTTCTTTAAATATATATCAAGCCATTTATCAGGAGACATTGATAAAACTGTATTTGTAGTGAGCATTAATGCAACATATATAAAAAGTATAGCAGAAACCACAACAAAACCAGCACCTCTGTCATTACCATCTTTTAAATAACCTGGCTTCATTTTATAAAGGTAATAGAAATAATAGGCAACTGTAATTGCTACAAGAACAAACAACCATTTCCACCCAAGGAGGATAGAAGAAGAATAGAAAAATTGTCCATAAACCACCTGATAAAAGAGAAGAGGGGCTATCCCTGTGGTTATTGTAAGAGATATATTAAAGGTATTAACAGAACCTATCTCCTTTGCTATTGCTTTGGTTTCCTCTTTTTTAGAAAAAAATTTAGCAATTACAAATAAAATACTCCCACCAAGAGTTAAATTCATAAATAATATATGAACAAAAAATGTAAAAACTATAAAAAATATGAATAACTCTGGAGGGCTTGGTATTGGAGAAACATCTGGTGATGGTATTAAATTCATAAAATTATACATAACAGACCTCCTTATTAATATTTTTTGGTATTTCCTAATTTTTCAAGGTATTTCGCAAGAGCCATTTTCTCTGCATCAGTACCAATAAATGGTGGCATTAGAGGATTATCATCAAGAGAATCAAGGATATCAGATGCTATATCTTCCGCACTACTACCCTGAATATTTTCCATTAAAGGCTTAGAATTAAAATGGTAAGGGTCATGGCATATAAGACATTCAACATCAAAAACTGCTTTACCAATCACCAGAGGATCTTTTGAGTTTGTTGGATTAGCCCATTTGGCCTTTGATAAAACCCCTTTTTTATCCAACATAGGAACATCACTTTTTAAAATTCCATTGGAGTACATATAATCTCTTATAACGTAAGGCTTTCTTGCTCTTTCTCTTGTGAATTCATAGTAACCAAAAGCAAGCTGTGAAAGAATTAAAAGGATTAAAGCAACAACTATGTTCATCTTTTTTGGTATTAAAATTGTAAATACAAAACCTATTGCAAATGTTATTATTCCAAGCCATATACCTGCTTTGTAAAAATTAGAAAGTACTGTATTTCCACCAAGGAATTGCTCTCTAACATCTGCAGGAATTGAATTAGCCCACCAATAAAAACCAATATAGGTTAAAATAATACCTACTATGAGAAAAATCCCTGTAAGCCTTCCTGCTTTAACCTTTGTTTCTTGATTTTTAACAAATGATAAAACAAGTGTTGCAAAAATACCTGCAAGAAAGAGACAAATTCCTGTTCTTCCTACAAGTGATGGAAAATATGTTGGATTGAAAAAACCATCCCAGAAAGCATGTGTTTTAATCCATTTACCTGGAGTAAGCTGAAATGTAATAATACCATTGATAATTACAAGACTTAAATATGCACCAACAAAATATAACCAGGCAACAAAATTATGAAATTTTTCAGAAACTTTATCCCAGCTATAATAATAGATAAGAATAGCTACTATTTCAAGAACAAAAAATACCCACTCAATTGCCCATCCCCAAACAAAATTGTGAATAAGCGAACTTGTACCTGATGGCGAAACCAGGGCTATTGTAAACCAGATTCCAACCCCTGTAAGAGCTCCAATAATAGCAGAGATAATTAAAATCAATTTGCTACTTGACTTAACAAAATTAATATAATCTTGATCACCACTTTTAATAGCTTTTAACTCGGCAACTGCAACAAACAGCCCCATTCCAACTGCAAAGTGTGAAATACACACATGGAATACAGCATTCATTGCAATAACCATTGCACCACTAACCCCTGGTATAATCCACAAAGGATAATCCATAACATACCTCCTTTATTTAGTATTGAAAATCATTATCATAAATTGGTAAACCATTCAAGGCATATTTATTTTATTACTATTTTGGTAAAAAATCAAATTAAATTTAACTTGACAATTATATTATTTGAGGAGTAACATTATTTATGTTTAATATTGACCAGTATAGAAAAAAATTAATCACTTTTGAAAAATTCCTCAATCTTTTTAAAAATGGTGATTCTGTTTTTATTCATAGTGGTGCAGCTGAGCCCTACACTCTTCTTAAAATATTATCTGATTCAAATTTAATTGATCTTGATTTTTATCAACTCTATTCAATAAAAAATCAGAAATTTTCTAAAGAAAAGCTTTTTAAAAAGCATAATTACAGGAATTTTTTTATCAGTGAAGAGTCTAAATCTGCTACTCATAAAGGTATTGTTGATTATGTGCCTATTAATCTCTCACATGTTCCTCAACTTTTTGAACAACACAGAGTGCACCTTGATTTTGCTTTAATTCAGGTATCAAAACCAGATAACAATGGCTTTTTCAGTCTTGGCACAAATATAGACATTTCAAAAGCAGCTGTCAAAAATGCTATGAAAGTTATTGCACAGGTAAATTTTAACATGCCCAGAACCCTTGGAGACTCATTTATTCATCTTAAAGATATAGACTACATCATTGAGCACGATAGTGAATTAATTGAAGCAGAAGAATTTGATGAGGATTATGAAAGAGCACTTCAAGCAGCAGAAAATGCTGCAACAATTGTGGATAATTTCAGCACCATCCAGATTGGCTTTGGTCATACAACAAAGTTGGTAATAAAAATGTTATCAGAGCATAAAGGACTTGGAATACATTCTGAAATTTTCTACGATGATTTTGTTGATTTAATCAGAACAGGCACCATTACCTGTAAAAGAAAAACTCTTAACCCTGATAAAGTTATAGTCAGTTTTGTACATGGGACAAAAAAAAGTTATGAATTTATTGACAACAATCCATTTGTTGAATTTCATCCTGTTGATTATACAAATAATCCATACATAATTTCTCAAAATAAAAATTTTATTGCAATTAATTCAGCTTTTGAAGTAGACCTTTCAGGCCAGGTTAACTCAGAAGCAATAGGTTACAAAATTGAAAGTGGCATTGGTGGATTTGTTGAATTTAACTTTGGTGCAACTTTTTCTAAAGGAGGCAAATCAATTATAGTAATCCCTTCTGTTACAAAAGATGGTAAAAAATCAAGAATTGTTCCTGAAATAAAAGAAGGTTTTGGTGTTACCATTTCAAAAGCAAATATTCATTACATAGTTACTGAATTTGGCCTTGCTTATCTATTTGGAAAAACTTTGAGAGAAAGGGCTCTTAGTCTCATAAGTATAGCTCATCCAGATTTCAGAGAAGAATTATTTGAATTTGCTAAAAAGAAAGGAATAATTCCATCCAATCAGGTAATGCCTTTAATGGGCACAAATTATCCAAAAAAATATGAAACATATTTTACAACCAAAACTGGTATTAAAATTTTTGTCAGACCATTAAAATCAGAAGATGAGGATCAACTAAGGCGGCTGTTATATTCTTATTCACTGGAAAAAATTTATCAGAGATTTTTCTGTTTTATTAAAGATTTTACCCATGAGAGAACTCAGTGCATGGTAAATATCAATTATGATTACGACATGGCATTAGGCTGTTTTTTTGAAGATGAGCTAATTGCAACTGCTGGCTATTTCTACGATAGTTCAGAGCATATTGGAGAAATTGCTTTTATGGTTAAAAAAGAGTTTCAAGGTGAAGGCATTGCCACTTTTTTAAATAATTATCTTATGCAAATTGCAAAAGAAAGAGGTTTAAGAGGATTTAAATCTTATGTTTTAAGGCAAAACAACGCTATGTTAAATGTTTTTCACAAAGCAGGTTACCAATTAAAAGTAACAGATATTTCCGATATGAATATTTTTGAACTTGAATTATACTTTGAATATAAAAAATAAAAACCCTGCATTAGCAGGGCTTATATTATAATTTTTTCAATGCTTTCAAAACTTTTTCTGCTGTAATTGGCAAATCTTTGAACCTAACATTTGCAGCACATGAAATGGCATCTGCTATTGCAGGTGCTGTTGGTGATACAAGCCCCTCTCCAGCCTCTTTGGCACCATATGGACCATATGGGTCATAAACTTCTACTGTATAATGCTCATTTTCAGGCATATCAAGTGCTGTAGGTACTTTGTAATCAAGAAATGTAGTGTTTAATGTTTTACCATCTTTCATAACAAATTGCTCACTTGTTGCATAACCAAGACCCATCTGTATAGAACCTTCAAGTTGTCCTTCCACAGCTATTGGATTAATAGGTGTTCCACAATCATGAGCAGTAATAACCTTATCAACTTTAACAATACCTGTCTCTTTATCTATTGTAACTTCAGCAACCTGAGCCCCAAAACTGTATGCAGGTGTTACAAGACCATGTCCTCTTGGAGTATAGGAACCATAAGCAACTAAAGGCTCACCTCTGTTGTATTTCTGCGCAAGTCTAACAGCCTCTTTAAACTCAACACCTTTATCTGGTCTATTTTTTAAATAGACTCTACCATTTTTACATTCCATATCATGAATAACATTTGCATTTAATTTCAAAGAAAGTACTTTAAATAACTGCTCTTTAATCTTACTACATGCATTAATAATTGCATTACCTGCCATAAATGTTACACGGCTACCCCATGTACCAAGATCAGCCTGAGGTGTAACAGCAGTATCAGCTGCTGTAAGTCTAATATCTTCAACCTTTATACCAAGCTCTTCAGCAAGTATCTGTCTTAAAACTGTATCACATCCCTGGCCTATATCAGAAGCCATTGTAAGAAGATGTGCTGTGCCATCATCAAATACTCTAACTTCAACTGCAGTAAAAGGATATTGAGTATTAAACCAGTTAAATGCTCCACCAGAAATAAAACTATAACAACCTATTCCTATCCCTTTATTAGATTTTTCCTCTGAATATTGTTTCCTCTTTTTATCCCACTCTGTTGCTTCCCTTACTTTTTCAAGGCATTCTTTAAAACCGCAACTGTGTATTTTAGTAACTCCTGGAATTTCATCTCCAGCTTCCATAGCATTTTTTAGCCTTAAATCAATTGGATCTATTCCAAGTTGCTCAGCAGCCATATTCATCTGAGTCTCTGTAACAAAGAGAGCTTGAGGAGCACCAAAGCCTCTCATTGCTCCAGCTGGTGGCTTATTTGTGTAAACATGAAATCCATTGTACTTATAACTTGGAAACCTGTACAAAAATCCACCAAAATTACCACACAGAAAAGCTGCTGTTGGTCCCATACTGTTGTATGCACCACCATCAAGAAAAGATGTAAACTCTTTTCCTAAAATTGTCCCATCTTTTCTAAAAGCAATCTTTGAATGCATTTTCATTGCATGACGTCTTCTTCCTGCCATTAACTCTTCATCTCTTGTTAAAGTAAATTTAACAGGTTTACCAGTAAGTTTTGACATAAATGCAGCACAGAATTCCCACTTTCTAAGCTCCATTTTACCACCAAAACCACCACCTACAAATGGCTTTATAACTCTAATATCATTCTCTCTCA
The DNA here is from genome assembly GCA_964543655.1 of uncultured bacterium. Taxonomy (GTDB): domain Bacteria; phylum DYJV01; class DYJV01; order DYJV01; family DYJV01; genus CAZBLP01. The sequence goes on along the minus strand of CAZIZE010000038.1, from coordinate 4,112 downwards.
TACCAAGAGTTTGAGCAAGCAAAACCTGCACATAGTAAGGAGTTTGAGTGGATGTCCATATTGTAATACGACCATCAAGGTCTGTTTTAGCTAAACATGAGCAAGGCTCCATATAAGCATGACTAACAGCATGAACCTCAAATGTATCTTCTAAAACAAGATCAGCTTCAGCAAATGCTTTGTCAACATCACCATAATGTATTGTTCTGGAAAGACTTGTGTTGTTCTCAACATTATCATGAATTTTAATTGCTCCTTCTGCCCTTGCATCATCAACTGAGTAAATTGCAGGTAGCTCTTCATATTCAACCTCAATTAATGAAATAGCTTCCTCTGCTATATCTTTGTCAATAGCAGCAACAGCTGCAACCTCATCACCTATGAATCTCACTTTATCTATTGCAAGTGGATACTCATCCATTGATTCTGGTACCAATCTCCAGTTTCCAAAATTAATCTTTGGTGTATCCTCACCTGTAATTACAAGTTTAACTCCTAAGAGTTTTTCAGCTTTGCTTGTATCTATATTTTTAATCCTCGCATGAGGAACAGGGCTTCTTAAAATTTTTCCATACAACATCCCTGGCAATTTTAAATCATCTGCAAATTGTGCAGCACCCATAACCTTGGCTTTACCATCCTGCCTTGGAATATTTTTACCAATAATTGAAAAATTATGACTCATTATATTTCCTCCATTAATTTTTAATATTATCAACAGCTTCTAAAATAGCCCTTCTTGTAATTATCTCTACCATAAGTTTCCTATATTCTTGAGATGACCTAACATCAGTAATGGGGCTTGCTTCAGATGAAGCAACTTTACCTGCTTCATAAATTGTATTTTCTGACACTTCTTTTCCTTTTAAATATTCCTCTGTTTTCTTAGCTCTTAGTGGTATTGGTGCAACTGCTCCAAGAAAAATATTTGCATTGGTGAACCTGTTATCCTTTACTTCAACTGAAACACCTACATTAACAATTGCAATGTCAACTGCTGACCTTGGAGAGAGCTTTTTATAAACTGTAAAACTGTTAGGAGATTGTATAGGTGCAATAACCTCTTTTAAAATTTCATTGCTATTTAAAACAGTAAGGCCTGGTCCTTTGAAAAATTCGTCAAGTGGAATACTTTTCTCTCCATTTCTACTTGCAATAATGGCTTTTGCACCAAGTGCAAGTAGAGCTGGTGCATTATCAGCTGATGGTGCTGCATTACACAGGTTACCAATAACAGTACCCATATTTCTAACCTGATTTGTGGCAGTAACACTTGCAGCATATGCAACTGATGGGTATCTCTCCTTCACAACAGAGTTATTTGCAACCTCACTTAATGTTGCAAGGGCACCAATCCTCAACCCTTCTTTTTCATCAAATTTTATAAATTTTAACTCCTGGATATCTTTTAAACCTATAATTACTTCAGGCCTTAACACTTTATTGTTCATTTTTATCAATAGATCTGTGCCACCTGCTTTAATTTTTGCCCTTTCTCCATATTTATCAAGTAATTCAAATAATTCATTTAATGTTTTTGGTGCAATGTAATCAAATTTTGGAAGTGACAATTTATTTCTCCTTTCTTTTTTATTTCATTTTTTCAGCAGCATACTTTATTGCATCAATAATTTTATAGTATCCAGTGCATCTGCATAAATTTCCATCAAGTGCCTTTTTTATAGTGTTTTCATCAGGATCAGGAGTCTTTGATAATAAAAATTTGGTGCTCATAATCATACCTGGTGTACAAAATCCACATTGTACAGCTCCTTTTTCTATAAAAGCTTCTTGAATTGGATGCAGCTTATCCTCCGACTCTGCAAGGCCTTCAATAGTTTCCACAGACCTGCCATCTACCTCAACAGCAAGAGTAAGGCATGAGCTAACAGATTTTCCATCAATTAATACAGTACATGCACCACAGTCACCAGTACCACAACCTAATTTGGTACCTGTAAGATTCAGTTGCTCTCTTAAAACTTCATTTAAAGTTTTCCATGGCTCAACAGCTATCTCATACTCATCTCCATTAATTGTTACATTAATGATCTTCTTCACTGTAAACTCCTTTTTAAAAATTTTTATTTCAAATGCAATAAAAATACCAAACAGATAAAATTAAAAATTTTATCATGTTATAAAAAATCCTGCACTCAAGGGATTGTTTATCTTTTTATACAACAATTTAACATGTATCAATGGTTATACAACTCATCAATAAATTGGCTGGGTTATTTAAGATTGTACAAATTGAACTTAATGAATAAAAAAGGGCAGAAGCCCTTTTCTATTCTGGATAAGTTATATACTCTATTGTTATAGTATGTTCACATTCAGAGGGTTTCTCATGCTTAATAATTTTAAATACTGTATGTGTGCCATCTCTATTTTTATTTATAAAGGTATGATTTGGGTCAACCTCTACACAATCATCAAATCCTGCTTTATCAGAAAGATATCCTGAATCTGGAAAAGTAATGTTGCTATCAACAGCTACATCTCCAATATCAATAAAATTACCACAAAGCCCTGGTTTATCAGTACACCATGGCTCAAGGGATAGATCATAATCATTGGAGAAAACGTCACTTAATTTATCATTTGCAAAAATTATTTGAAAATCTTTTAAAGTTGAAAGAGTTACTGTTTTTTTTGTAGAATTTGTATTATTTGGCTGGGAATTATTTTCAGCCTCTTTTATATCAATCAGTTGAAAGATAATATTTGGCTGAGTTTGAATTATTTTTAGTTTTAATGAATAATCTTTACCATCAAAAGTAAAATGAGGCACATTTAAAATCAAGGTATTAAAATCAAACGTAGCGCAGTAATCCATTGAATCACAGCTAATATTTAATTGGTCTGCTCCTGTTAGCTGCATAATAATTGATGGCTGGCTACTTGTAATTTTCAATTTTAATGAATAATAACTATTGTCAAGCTTCATACAGGGAACATTTAAAGTCATAGTAAAAAAATCAAAAGTAGCTGGTTTTGCACATTCTCCTGTTGGCGTTGTTGTGGAAGAACCACTATTTTCATTAGCCTCAGAAATATTAATTTTCATCCAATCAAGATCCATTTCATGACCAGTATACCAACCATAAGGAGAAAAATGGATTTTCAAATATGGATATTTATCAATATCTAAATCTGGGCTAAGAGGCACTTCTCCAACAAAAGTATCATTTTGCCAATATTTAATTGTTTTTTCCTGAAAATTAATTTCTACTTTATTTGTAAACCAATCATCCCACACAGGGTCAACAGTAAGGCATTTTTTGTAACCGCATATACCAAAAGAATCTCCACCTACAGGAGGAGAATAGTCACCATAATAGTAATATCTGTAGTACACTGCCAGTGGGCCTATCAAACTTTCCTTACCTGTGGTATTGTCATAATTTGCAAAAGGTCTAATTGAATCACCCATAATTGGGTTATAAAATGAAGAATAATCAACAAACCAGAAATACACTCCACCAGCAAAATATTTATTTGCATAGTGTACTTTTGCCCGCCATGAAACTGTTACTATAGAGTTCTTGTCAATTTTCAAACCTTTTGTAATTAACTCAGGACCATGATCAGTTTCATTTACTGGCATTTTTAAAATACCATTATCCACTGAAACAAGAGAATAATTTTCAGTTGTTGGAGTTTGATGATAACCACCATGATCATACACAAGGAAAAAATCTTTATCAATTGAGTTAAAATCTGTGGAATAATCAACTTCTGCCATTAAATAAGATGAAAAAATAAACATCATTAAGATAGTAATAAAAAAATTTTTTAATTTCATGGTTCCTCCTTTTAAAGTTTTTATATATTAAGGGTATTATATATGAACAATATAAAAACAAATTGGTAAAAATAAGAAGAGCAGACATTGTTTTATTTATCCTACTTTATAAAAAAGTTTTTGTCAACATTATATTTCATTTGCTATATTTATGATAGCTATTATCAATTTGAAAATTAATACAAAGACAAACTTGAATCAAGAGATTTTTCAGACCAATCCCCTCAAAATAACAGTTTTTTTGCAGTAAATAGAAGCACTCATAAAAAATGTTGTTGGGTTTTAAAATTTGTTTTTGTATAAC
>CAZIZE010000037.1:0-26353 GCA_964543655.1 uncultured bacterium | reverse complement strand
TAAAATTTTTGGAAAACTGGTTATCTTTCTGCTCAAAATTTTTTGAATTTTTAAACTCTTTACTTTTATTGTGCTTTTCAATAATTGTTTGAAGTTTATTTAATATATTATCGTTGTTATTTTCTGCTTTAAAATTTTTTAAATTAATTTTTTTGTTTAGAACCTCTGATTTATCATTAATTTTTTCTTCAACATCTTTTGTTTGTTTAAAAGTGAATTTTATCTTTTTATTATCAATTAGTTTATTAGATATATGCTTTGGTGATTTATTCTCTATTTTATTTGAGTCTGAAATTTCAGGTATATTTTTTTTATTACTTTTAATTTCTTTTTTATCTTCAAAAATATTAGATGGAAATTGTAATTTATCTTTTTTATGTTCTTTATTTTGAGCTATATTAACTTTTTTTATTTTGGTATTTTTGGTATTTGTGTTTTTCTCTTTATCTAATTTAGATATTTTTGAATTATTTATGGAATTAAAAAAACTTTCTGCAAGTTTTAAATCTTTTTTCTGACTTTTTTCACTTTTGGAAATAGTATTTAAAAAGTTTTTTAAATTTTTATTCTCTTTCCCATCCGATATATCAACATTCTCTTTCTTGTCACTTTTTGGTACAATTATTTTACTTTTTTCTTTACTGTCTGTTTTTAATATATTTAAAAATTTTTCAGCTATTTTAGGGTTCTTTTTCTGTTTTTCTTCACTCTCCAGTATAGCATTCTGAAATTCTTTTAAATTTTTCTTCTTAATTTTATTATCTTTGGCATCTTCTAAATGAGGAATATTATTCACAACAGTAAATGCATTGTTACTTTTTCTTTTATTGTTTTTCTTTTTCTGAGTTTTATTTTTAATATTTTCACCTTCTTTTACTATTTTTTCTTCTTTTTCATGTTTCATGCTTTTTGAGTTAATTATATCTGCATCTTGTTTTTTTTCAGGACTATCAGATATTTTTTTATCTGTGGGCTTTTTCTCATTTTCAAGATACGAGGAAAAATTTTCCTTCTTTTTGGTTCCATTTACCTTTTCAGAAATAGATTTTTTTTCAGTGGAAGTTTTCACTATATTTCCACTTTCAAAATTAAAATTATTAGCCGGTAACGGTAATTGAACTAAACTCATTTGTTACCTCCAGGATTAATATTAACACCATAAAGAGCTAATTTCTCTGTAATTTTAACTGCTTTACCTCTATCCAATAAATTTAATATTTTAGCAATTTTATTTGGCTTCATTTTTAAGAATATTTTAACAGCAAGATCAACGTCCATTCTACTAACAATTTGAGATGCTTCATTTGGCTTCATTTTGGAATAAATTGTTGCAAGTTCAGTAACATTTGCATCTTGAATAGTTTTAATCTTTTTATAAATATTTGAAATTTCAGTTTTTAAACTTTTTAACTTTGACTCTTCCTCTATAATATTAAGCTCTATCTTTTTTAACCTGTCCTCTTTTTGCTGCAATTCCTTTTCCCATTGCAAAAGTCTCTGATGCTCCTCTTTTATGCTCTGGAGCTGATCATCTTTAATTGCTTTATTACCAGCAAATAATGGCATACTCATGGATAAAAATATAAAAAGTATAAAAATTTTTTTTAGTGCCATTTTTTCCTCCTGAGTAATACTTGTCAAAATTTATGCCAGAAATTAAAAATAATTTTCTTGAATTTTATTTCAAAGATGATTATAAACCTTTTCATTACAATTATTAAGGATTGAAATTGCTTAATTATATCTTTATTATCATCTCATTTTTAATATGGAGTAGTTACGGTGTTATTTTAAATAAAGTTAGCATAAATCCCATAATCTTTACTCTTTTAACAACATCTATTGGGTTTATTTTAATAACTTCATATATTTTTGTTAGAAAGGTAGATATAGCTCTAAATAAAAAATTTTTACCTGTTATTTTTTTTACAACTATACTTTTTTTAACTAATGCTATTACTTTTTTTTATGCATATAAATTTACCTCAATTTCAAATGCTATTTTTTCACACTACCTTGCGCCAATTTTTGTATCTATTTTTTCAATTTTTATTTTGCATGAAAAAATAGAAAAAGTTACAATAATAGCTCTCATCATTGCTATAGTAGGTATGTTCTTTATTTTCCTGCCAGATGAAAATATTACTATACAAAAATATGATATTTATGGTATTATTCTTGGTGTAATTTCAGCAATTTGCTATGGGCTCTCTGTTGTTATTGCCAAATCTGTTATTAGTAGAATAAATTACATTGTTTTCATGTTTTATCAGGGAATTTTTACTTCTATATTTGTTTTAGCTGCTTTGATTTTTAAAACAGATCTGTTTAATTTGAATTTTAACTTATTTTTTCTAATAATTTTAGTTGGAATTACTCACTCATTTATAGCACCTTTACTTTATTTAAAAGGCCTGCAAGGTGTTAAAGCTCAATTTGCAGGGCTTTTAGGATATACAGAAGTTGCTTGCTCTATATTGCTTGGTATAATTTTTTTAGAGCAAATACCATCATTTTTCACATTATTTGGTGGGATTTTAATAGTTTTGTCAGGAGGGTTGGTAATATTGTATGGAAAAAATACTTAAAAAACATAACCTATCAATTAATAGTACCAATATTTATCTTTTAAACTCTTTACAATCCATGTACCCTGATATTTTTTCACTAATTTTAAATGAAATTGATAGAACTGCTGTTCCTGATTTTACGCTGCTGAATATTGAAAAAATTTTAAGCAAAGTTGAATCTTTTAGTTTGAATAGAGAGATTATTAAATACCTTGTAAAAATAGCTTCTTTCTCACCTTTCTTAACTCAAATTATTTCAAAAAATTGTGATAAACTACTTAACTATCTTTTTATTGAAAAGAATTTAACTGTTGTAAAAGACAAAGATAAATTTGTTTCTGAGTTAAAAGTGCATTGCTCAAACTCAAAAAATATTTCTTCTTTAAAAAAGTCTCTTCGAATTTTTAAACAGCAGGAATTCCTGAGAATAGGCTCTCAAGATATTTGCAAAATTATGCATCTTGAACAGATAACCTTTCAATTATCAGAGCTTGCAGCTGCTTTTGTAGAATATTCTATTGATTGGTTATCAAAAAATTATTTTAAACAGATAGACATTGATACAATAATAATTCTTGGTATGGGCAAACTTGCCGGTAAGGAACTTAACTTTTCTTCAGATATAGATCTTATTTATCTCTATATAAATGAAAAGGAGAATCTCAAGCATGTTTATATAAATTTCTTTGAAACATTAACTAAACTTATCAACGATATAACAGAAGATGGTTTTGTTTTTAGAGTTGACCTCAGATTAAGGCCAGATGGAATCAATGGTCCCATTGCAATGGATATTGAAAATGCCACTTTTTATTATGAAAATTTTGGAAGATTATGGGAAAGAGGAGTTTTGCTCAAAGCTCGTCCTATAGCAGGAAATATTTCAAAAGGAGAAGCTTTTTTAAATGAACTAAAACCATTTATTTATAGAAGACACCTTGATTTTAGAGTTGCAGAAGAAATCTTCCAGATGAAAGAAAAAATTAACAAATCTATAAAAAAAGATGCTTATAGTAATAATATTAAGCTTGGTATTGGTGGAATAAGGGAAATTGAATTTATTATGCAGGCTATTCAGTTGATTTTTGGTGGGAAATACATTGATATTAGAGAGAAGAACTGTTTAAAATTTTTCAAAATTATAAAAAAATACAAAATTTTGAGTGCAGCTCAAATAGAGCTTTTAATTTTTGCATATAAATTTTTGAGAATCCTTGAGCATAAAATTCAGATTTTTCATGAAAAGCAATCACATTCTTTACCTGAAAATATTAATGAAATGAAAATAATTGCTGATTTTTTTGGATTTAAAGACATAAATTACTTTATTAAATATCAATTAGAAATTAGAGAAAAAGTTCATAATATTTTTAATAATTTTATAAAATTTAAAGATTTAGAAGTAAAAAATAACCACATAGATTCTATAAATTTTTCAAGTAAAGAAGAGCTTACAAATATTTTAGAAAATTTGAATTTAGATGAATCTGTTGTTTCTCTTTTATTTAATTTTTTCAATTCTATTCCAGAGGAAAATGAAGATAAAATCAAGGAAATCTTTTCCTATATTTTCAAATCCATTAATATGTTCATTAATAGAGAGACAATATTAATTAATTTTGTAAACTTAATGGATAAAATAAAATTTAACTCAGGATATATTTCATTCCTATTAAAAAATAGAATTGCCATAGAAATTCTTATGAATATTTTTTCAAAAAGTGTATATTTATCTAATATTATTTTGAAATATAAAGAGATTTTTGAGGAAATATTTTTTACAGATTTTTTTAAAATAAATAAAAGTAAAAATGAATTTGTAGATGAAATTGACAATATTGTTAAGAATTCTCTAACTTATGAAGATATTCTTGAAAATTTGAGAATTTATAAACAAAAAGAGCATCTTAGGCTTGGGTTGCACTTCCTAAATAAAAAGATCGAAATAAAAGAATTATTATTACAGCTAACCTATCTTGCTGATTCCCTTTTTGAAAAGAGTTTTCAGATTGTAAAAGCTGAATTTGAAAAAAAGTATGGTAAAATATTTTCCGAAGTTACAATAATTGCCCTTGGAAAATTTGGTAGCAGAGAATTAAATTTCTCCTCTGATCTTGATATTGTTCTGATAATTGAAAAAAATATTAATTCTGAAAAAGGGATAAATTGCATTGAGTATTTTTCAAGATTTCTCCAAAGATTAATATCATTTATTTCCATTAGAACAAGAAATGGAATAATGTATGAAATAGATACGAGATTAAGGCCATCTGGCAACTCTGGAACCCTTGTAACAACTTTTGATGCATTTAAAGAATATCATAACAAAAGTTCTGCAATATGGGAATTGCAAGCTCTTTTAAAAGCAAGGTCTGTAGCAGGTAATGAAAAATTTTCAAAAAAAACTTTAGAATTTATAAAAAAAGTTATATTGAAAAAGGATATAACTTTTAACGATATAAAAGAGATTTTACGTATTAGAAAAAGGATAGAGTTAGAAGAAGCAAAGGAGACAGATAAAATAATAGACATTAAAAGTGGAAAAGGTGGGATAATTGATGTTGAGTTCCTTGTTCAAATATTAATGTTAAAAAATAAGATAGTTTATAATAATGGTAACACAATTGATAACCTTATTTTGCTAAAAGAAAAGGGTATTTTAGAAGATGAATATTTTGAAAATTTATACAGTAATTATCTTTACTTAAGGAGTATTGAAAATATAATTAGAATGCATTCTGAATCTCACACTGATAAAATTAATTTGCAAAATAACAATCTTTTCAATAAAGATGAAATTAACAATATAATCAATGCGAAAGAGAACATTAGAAAAATTTTTAACAAAGTAGTGGAGGGAATAAATGGAAATATATGATGTAATAATAATAGGTTCTGGACCTGCTGGGCTCACTTCTGCAATTTACACATCAAGAGCAAAATTAAAAACTTTAATTCTGGAAAAGATGATAGTTGGTGGTCAAGTTACTGTTACTGCTGAGGTAGAGAATTATCCTGGTTTTGTTGAGCCAATTAATGGGTTTCTATTAATGAATAATTTTGAAAGACAGGCTAAAAAATTTGGCGCAGAAATAAAAACAGGAGTTGAGGTTAAGGAAATTAAAAAGGAGAAGGGTATTTTTACTCTTTCAACGATTAATGAAGTTTTCAATAGCAGAGCTTTAATTATTGCCACAGGTGCAAAATATAAAAACATTGGCATTCCAGGAGAAAAAGAGTTTGCTGGAAAAGGTGTTTCATATTGTGCAACCTGTGATGGAGCTTTTTTCAAAGATAAAGTTGTTGCTGTTATAGGAGGAGGCAATTCAGCTCTTGATGAAGCTATTTTTCTTACAAAATTTGTAAATAAAGTTTATCTTATTCATAGAAGAAAAGAATTTAGAGCTGACAAAATTTATCAGGAAAGAGTTTTTGCAAATGAAAAGATTGAAACCATTTTAAATTACATTCCAGTTTCAATTAATGGTAGTAATCAGGGTGTTGAATCAATTACCATTAAGGAGAAAGATACAGGTGAAATCAGAGAGTTAAAAATAGATGGAGTATTTGTATTTGTAGGCTTATCTCCAAACACAGAGTTTTTAAATGGTTTTATTGAAACAGATAAGTCAGGATACATTATTACAGATAATGAGAAAAAAACAAATGTTGATGGTTGCTTTGCTGCTGGTGATGTGACAATAAAAACTCTCAGACAGATAGCAACAGCAGTTGGAGATGGCGCAATAGCAGCAAACAGTGTAAAAACATATCTTGAAAATTTAGAGGAATAGCAATGTTAAAGCCATCAATAAATATTGAAAATCTTAAGCCATACAGAGCAGGTATGAGTATTGATGAAGTCAAAAGGAAGTATAACCTTAGCAATTTAATTAAACTTGCATCAAATGAAAATTCATACACTCCATCAGAGAGGGTGGTTAAGGCTTTGCAAGAACTATCAAAATCACCTTATATTTACCCTGATGGCAACTGCACAGAGCTTAAAAAAGTTTTATCAGCAAAATTAAATATTACACCAGAAAATTTGATAATTGGAAATGGCTCAAATGAAATAATAGAGTTATGTTACAGGACATTTTTAGGTAAGGGAGAAAAGGTTATATCTTGTTCTCCAACTTTCTCTTTTTATAAAATTTGCTGTGCAACTACAAATGGTAAATATCTTGAAGTTCCCTTAAAAAATAATACTTTTGATTTAAATGCAATTTATACTAAAATAGATAGTACCACAAAAATAATCATAATTTGTAATCCCAATAATCCAACAGGAACTGCCCTATCTCTTTCTGAGCTTGAAAATTTTTTTAAAAAAATCCCAGATAATATCCTCCTTGTTATTGATGAAGCATATATTGAGTTTTCAAAAGAAAAGTATGGAGCAATTGATTTAATAAAAAAATTTCCCAATAAAAATCTATTAATATTGAGAACCTTCTCTAAGTTGTATGGCCTTGCATCTTTAAGAATAGGTTATGGAATTGCAAATAAGACAATTATAGAATTTTTAAATAAAGTTAGGCAGCCTTTCAATGTAAATGCTTTTGCTCAAGTAGCAGCTGTGGAAGCATTGAAAGATGAAGAGCATAAAAATAAGGTTTTAAATCACATTGCTAATGAAAAAATTTACCTTTATAGACAATTTCAAAAATTGAATATTCCTTTTATTGAAAGTGAGACTAATTTTATCTTTTTTGAAACTTCAGAGGATAATGATAAAATTTTTGAAGAATTTTTAAAAAGGGGTGTTATTATCAGGTCATTAAAAAGTTTTGGTTATTCAAATGCATTAAGAGTTACTATAGGAACTTCCTCTGAAAATAGAAAATTTATTAATGCATTGCAATCAATAGTCAATACAGTTTTAAAGGAGTGTTTATGAAAAAAGTAGATGTTATTGCAATAGATGGCCCATCTGGAGCCGGGAAAAGTAGTATTTCGAAAATTCTTGCAGAAAAAACAGGATATGAATATATTAGCACAGGTGCAATGTATAGGCTTGTGGGCTTACTTGCACATGAAAAAGGGATTTTCAATAATAATAATGAACTTGACAAGTTATGCACTGAAATAAAAGATAAAATTTTTTTTAAAAATGGTAGAATTTTTTTTAATAACCAGGACTTTACTGATAAAATTTATGAAAACAGAGTTAGTATGCTTGCATCTGATATTTCAAAAAAAGAAGTTGTTAGAAAGCACCTTGGCTCATTACAAAGAGAAATAGGATTAAAGCAGAAAGCTATTTTAGAAGGGAGAGATATAGGCACTGTTATCTTTCCTGATGCAAAGTATAAATTTTACCTTGATGCCTCTGATGAAGTTAGGGCAAAAAGGAGATTTGAAGAATTAAGAGAAAAAGGAGAAAATGTTGATTTTGACACAATTTTAAAAGAAATAAAAGAGAGAGATAAAAATGACTCATCAAGAGATATTGCTCCTCTGAAAAAAGCAGAAGATGCTTTTTATATTGATACTTCAAATAAAAGTTTGGAGCAGGTTGTAGATGAAATTTTAAAGAAAATGGATGAGATAGATGGAGATTTTAATAGTTAAATCAGGTGGTTTTTGTTTTGGAGTTAAAAGAGCTGTAGATAAGGCTTTAGAGATATCCCAGAGGTATAATAATCAGAAAATATACACAATAGGCCATATTATTCACAATAATGATATAGTAAAAAAATTAAAAGAGAAAAATATTGAGCCAGTTGACATTAAAGATATTAATAGAATTAAAGATAGTGTTGTGATTTTAAGGTCTCATGGAGTTGAGAAACATATTATAGAAACTTTAACTGAGAATAACAATATAATAATTGATGCAATATGTCCATTTGTAAAAAAAATTCATAATATTGTAAAAAAGCTTGTTAAGGAAAAATATTTTATTATTATTGTTGGTGACAACAATCATCCAGAAGTTAAGGCTATTTACAGTTTTACTGAACCAAAAAGCTCATTAATAATTTCATCACCTAAGAGCAAAGAATTAAAAGAATTTTTAAAAATGAATAAAAAGAAAATTGGTGTAGTTGCTCAGACAACTCAGGATTATAAAAATTTTAGTTCTATATGCAATAAATTATTAAAATTAAAAAGTGAAATCAGGATTTTTAATACAATCTGCGATGCTACTTCAAAAAGACAGAAAGAGACACTTAATGTAGCTAAAAAAGTTGATATAATGATAGTAATAGGTGGCAAGCATAGTGCAAACACCACAAGATTGAAAGAATTATCTTTAAAGCATTTAGATGATGTTTTCCATATTGAAAATAAAAATGAATTACAAAAAGAGTGGTTTAAAAATAAAAAAATAGCAGGAATCACAGCAGGTGCTTCTACTCCACAATTTGTAATTGATGATGTAGTTCAGGCAATAAAAATGTTTTGATTTATTCAATTCATTGTGGTAATTAATTTTTTTTGAGGAAATTTAAAAAAGAGGAGGATATAAATAAATGGAGGAAGTAAAAACTAATCAAGATGAAAATTTTCAAGAATTATTTGAAAAAAGCCTTGAAGAGCTTCAAATTGAAGAAAAGACAATAATAAAAGGCACAGTAATTGAAGTTCAGGACAAAGGGGTTATGATTAATGTTGGATTTAAGTCTGAAGGTTTTGTACCATTACATGAATTTACTAATGAGAAAGGTGAAATAACAGTTAAACCTGGTGAAGAGGTTGAAGTTTTTGTAGTTAGCAAAGAGGATGGGTTTGGAAGGATTAGATTATCAAGGAAAAAGGCTGTTCAATTAGTGGCATGGGGAAAAATCAAAGAATTTTACGAAGATGGCAGAGTAATTAATGGCTTTGTTACCAAAAAAGTTAATGGTGGTTTTGAAGTTGACCTAAAAGGGATTAAAGCATTTTTACCATACTCCCTTGCTGATATTAGACCAGTTAAAAATCTCAATTTTTTTCTTAATAGATATTACGATTTTAAAATTATCAGTGTTAATGAGAAGAATTTTAATGTAGTTCTTGACAGAAAATCATTGTTAGAAGAGAGTATTAATAGGAAAAAAGAGAAAATTTATGCAAATCTTGAACTTGATAAAATTATAGAAGGTAAAATAGACTATGTTAAAGATGAAGGTGCTACAATAGATTTTGGAGCAAATATTCATGGTTTTTTACCTGCATCAAATATAAGCTGGGGTAGAGTTAAATCAGCGAAAAATTATCTCAGAAAAGGTGATATTATTAAGTGTAAAATTATTGAGCTTGATAAAGAGAAAGATAGAATCATTTTATCAATTAAACATATTAACCCAAATCCATGGGAAAATGCCAATGAAAAGTATGCAATAGGCAAAAAGGTGAAAGGCAAAGTTGTTTCAATTCAAGATTTTGGTGCTTTTATTGAATTGGAGCCTGGAGTGGATGGACTTTTACATGTATCTGAAATGAGCTGGACAAGGAAAAAAATTCATCCATCTAAAATTTTGCAGATAGGTGAAATTGTTGAAGTTATGGTTAAAGATGTGAATATTGAAGATAAAAGAATATCTCTTAGCTTAAAAGCTATAATGCCTACTCCGTGGGAAGTTTTAGAATCTAAATATAAAGTTGGGGATAAGGTTAAAGGTATTGTTAAAAGTATCAGTCCATTTGGCCTATTTGTTGATGTTGGAGAAGATGAAAATGCATTTATTCATAAAAATGATATTTCATGGACAAAAAGATTTGTTGATTTAAAAGATACTTTTAAAGTTGGCCAGGAAGTAGAAGGAATTATTATTGAGCTTGATAAAGAAAATAAAAAGTTTCATGTTAGTATTAAACATCTATTTGATGATCCCTTTGCCAAATTTGCTGAAACACATAAAGAGGGAGATATTATTGAGGGGCCTATTACCAATATAGAATCTTTTGGATTATTTGTTAACCTTGGAGATGATATTGAAGGACTTGTTCATATTTCTCAGATTTCCACTGAGCGGGTAAAAAATCCAGAAGATATATATAAGGTTGGGGATAAGGTTACTGCTGTAATTAAAAATATTGACAGAGAGCAGAGGAAAATTTCCCTCAGCATTAAAGATTACTTAATGAAAGAAGAAGAAAAAGAGATTCAGCAATATAAAAAAGTAGATGAACCTCTTGCTAAAATTGGGGATATTTTGACAATTTAGTTGTTTACTTATGGTATGGCTCAAATTTGCAATTTCATTAATTATAATATTTTATTGTGGGAGGAAACTTTCTCAATATGGTGATATATTAGCTGACAAAACAGGGCTTGGTAAAGGTTTTATAGGAGTGATTCTTTTGGGAGCTGTAACATCGCTCCCTGAGCTTATAACTACAATTTCATCTGTAAAATTTGTAAAAGAAGTTGATCTTGCATGGGGAAATATCCTTGGTAGCAATCTGTTAAATCTTACTGTTTTAAGTTTTTGTGATATTTTCATTAGAAAAGATGATGTTATAAGGGTTTTTGATAAGGGTAATGTTTTAACAGCCTGTTTTTCAATTATAATTACCGCTATTGCTGTTCTTGGAATAATTACAGGTAGAGATTATGTTTTTTTCAATAGTTTCAGTATTTACACAATTTTTATTCTGCTAATCTATGTTTTTGGCTCATTTATTCTTTATAGAAATGCCAAAAAGGAGAAGCTCAGTCAGAACGAAACTAACAATATTGATATAAGTTTACAAAAAATTGTTTTTATCTTCATTATTAATGCTGCATTAATTGTTGCAGCAGGTATTAGTATCACATATGCATGTGATGAAATATCAAAAATTACAGGGTTAGGAGCAACTTTTGTTGGCTCGTTATTTCTTGCACTGGCAACATCTCTGCCAGAGATAGTTGTCTCTGTTTCAGCTATTAAGCTTGGAGCAATTAGCATGGCAGGTGGAAATATTTTAGGCAGCAATTTTTTTAATATTTCTATTTTGGGTTTTTCTGATTTTTTTTATCATTCAGGTACAGGCTCACTTTATACAGATGCGTCCCATATTAATCTTTTAACTTCTACAATTTTTATTATGGTGACAAGTATTATTGTAGCTGGAATGATTTATAAATCAGAAAAGAGATTTATGAGATTTGGGCTTGATTCTATTGCAGTTATAATTTTATATATTTTTACTTTTTACTATCTGTTTACGGCAGGTGGCAATGTTTAGACAATTTTTTGAACATCCCCTTGTTAAAATATTTTTCACTGTGCTTTTTACCTTTATAATTTTCATAGGCTTGTTAATGTTGATAATTTCTGCACTAACAAATGGAATGGAAAATGAGAATTTAGCTGTAAAAAAAGATAGTATAGGTGTAATTAATCTCAATGGTGTTATTACAGGTAGCAAAGATTTTATTGAGCAGCTTGATAAATACAGAGATAATGGAAATATTAAAGCAATAGTAATTAAAATAAACTCTCCCGGTGGTGCTGTTGTTCCATCTCAAGAAATTTATAGAGAAATTCTAAAAATTCGTAAGAAGAAAAAAGTTTATGCATATATGCAGAGTGTTGCAGCCTCAGGAGCATACTATATAGCTTCAGCATGTAATAAAATTATTGCTAATCCAGGCACAATTACTGGAAGTATAGGTGTGATTATTGAATTTACTAATTTTGATAAATTATTCAACAAATTGGGTATTAAAGCTATTGTTGTTAAAAGTGGCAAATATAAAGATGTAGGGAATCCATTTAGACCTATAACAGAGGATGATAGAAAGCTTTTGCAAAATGTTATTAATTCAATTTATAATCAATTTGTTTCTGATGTGGCAAAGGCAAGGAATATACCTATAGAACAATTAAAGAAAATTGCTGATGGTAGAATCTTCACTGGCACTCAAGCTTTAAAGCTAAAATTAATTGATGGTCTTGGAAATTTTTCAGATTTAGTAACATTAATTAAAAAGGAAGTAAAATTTAAAGAAAAACCTCACTTAGTTTATCCAGAGGAGAAGAAAAGCTTTATAGATAAGCTTTTAACTTCCTCTGAACAAACCATTATAAAAAGTATTATTAACAATTTAATAACAGTTAATTATAAGTTACAGTAATTTAATAAATTTTAGGAGGAGAAATATGAGTTGTAAAAAACCTATCTGGTATCCATCTGAAGAAAGAATTAAAAATTCCAACATTATGAAGTATATTTCATATGTTAATGAAAAGTATGGGAAAAATTTCAAAAATTATGACGAGCTTTATCAATGGTCAATTAATGATCTTGAAAATTTCTGGGAATCTGTTTCTGACTGGGTTGGTATTAAATATTCTAAAAAGCATGATAAGGTGCTTGGCAGTACCAAGATGCCAGGAGCAGAATGGTTTGTTGGCGCCGAATTAAACTTTGCAGAGAATCTTCTCAGACATGCTGATAAAGATAAACCTGCACTAATATTTAAAGGTGAAGGACAACCTATTAGAACTATCTCTTATAAGGAGCTTTACAGTAAAGTAGCTAAACTTGCACAGGCATTAAAAGATGCTGGTGTAAAAAAAGGTGACAGAGTTGCTGGATTTATGCCTAATATGCCAGAGACTGTTATGGCAATGCTTGCAGCCACCAGTCTTGGTGCAATATGGTCATCCTGCTCTCCAGATTTTGGTTTTAAAGGTGTAATGGACAGATTTGGTCAGATTGAGCCTACTGTTCTTTTTACAGCAGATGGCTACTTTTACAATGGTAAAACGTTTAATTCTCTTGATAGAGTTAAAACTGTTTTAAATGAAATTAAATCAATAAAAAAAGTTGTTGTTGTTCCATATACAACTGACAATCCTGATATTTCACAGGTAAGAGATGCAATAAATTTCCACGATTTTATTAATAACTCAGCAGAAACAATAGATTTTGTTCAGGTGCCTTTTAACCATCCTCTATACATTCTTTATTCATCAGGTACAACAGGTACACCTAAATGTATCTGCCATGGCACAGGTGGCACTTTAATTCAGCATGCTAAAGAGCATATAATTCACACTGATTTAAAAGAAGATGACGTATTATTCTATTTTACTACCTGTGGCTGGATGATGTGGAACTGGCTTGTTAGTGGATTATTTGTTGGCTCTACACTTGTTCTGTATGATGGTAATCCTGCTTATCCTGATATTTCAGTGCTTTGGAAGCTTGCAGAGGAGACAGGAATTACTGTTTTTGGCACAAGTGCAAAATTTATTTCAATTATGGAAAAGGAAGGTTTTCAGGCTGAGGGCACCTGCGATCTTAGTAAAATTAAAACAATTTGCTCCACTGGCTCTCCATTGACAATAGAAAATTTTGAATATGTATATTCAAAAATAAAAAAAGATGTTCAGCTTGCTTCAATTTCAGGTGGCACTGACATTATATCATGCTTTGTTCTTGGATGTCCAATTTTACCTGTTTATCTTGGAGAAATTCAGTGTAGGGGGCTTGGAATGGCTGTTGAAGCTTGGGATGAAAATGGCAATCCTGTTATTGGCAAAAAAGGAGAGCTTGTTTGTACCAAACCTGCACCATCTATGCCCATATATTTCTGGGGTGATGAAAATTTTGCAAAATATAAAGCATCATATTTTGAATATTATAAAGATAAGAATGTTTGGCGTCATGGAGATTATATAGAGATAACTCCTCATGGTGGAGTAATAATTTATGGAAGGTCAGATGCTACTTTGAATCCAGGTGGTGTTAGAATAGGCACTGCTGAAATTTACAGAGTTGTTGAATCTATTGATGAAATTAAGGATAGCCTTGTTGTTGGTCAGCATTGGCAAGATGATGTTAGGGTTATTTTATTTGTAATTTTAAGGGAAGGATATGAATTAACAGATGATTTAATAAAAAAAATCAAAACAAAAATTAGACAGGAAACAACTCCTCGTCATGTGCCAGCGAAAATAATTGCAATTGATGATATTCCATACACATTAAATGGTAAAAAAGTTGAAATTGCTGTTACAAAAATCATTCATGGAGAAGATGTTACTAACAGGGATGCTCTTGCAAACCCAGAATCACTTGACCTTTACAAAAATATCCCTGAATTGCAGAATTAAAAATATATAGGCAAAAAGGGGTTCCTTTTTGCCTTTTTACAATAAATTATCTGGAGGAGCAATGTTAGTTAAAATTTATGTATCATACAAAAAAGGTGTATTGGACCCACAGGGAAAAGCAGTACATGAATCGTTGAAATCTCTTGGTTATACTGAATTTGAGGATGTAAGAGTTGGGAAATATTTTGAAATAAAGATAAGTGACCAAATAACAGATAAAAATGTTATTGAAAGAAAAATAAAAGAAATATCTGAAAAAGTCTTATCCAACCCTATAATGGAAGTTTACAAGTATGAAATTATAGAAAATAGTTAGGGGGAATTAATGAAATTTGGTGTTATAACGTTTCCAGGGTCAAATTGCGATGATGATTGTCTCTATGTGATAAATAAAGTTTTTGGCATTGAAGCAGAGAGAATCTGGCACAAAAATGATAATCCACTTGGAGATTTTGATTGCATTATACTTCCTGGTGGCTTTTCATATGGTGATTATTTGCGGCCAGGTGGCATTGCAAAACTCTCTCCTGTTATAAAAAGAGTCAAAGAATTTGCATCATCAGGTGGTCTTGTTATTGGGATATGCAATGGTTTTCAGATACTTACAGAATCTGGTTTGCTTGATGGTGTTTTAATTAGAAACAAATCATTAAACTTTATCTGTAAAAATGTTTACTTAAAAGTTGAAAACAGAGAAACTCCTTTTACTATCAAGTGCAAAGAAGTTATTAAAATACCCATTGCCCACAAAGATGGATGTTTTTACTGTGATAATACTACTTTAGATAAGTTGCAAAAAAATAATCAAATTATTTTCAGATATAGCAATGAATCTGGAGAGGTTGATAATAGATTCAATCCAAATGGTTCACTTTATTCAATAGCCGGAATTTGCAACAGAGATAAAAATGTGCTTGGAATGATGCCTCATCCAGAGAGATGCTCTGAGGAAATTCTTGGAAACATTGATGGTAAAATGATATTCCAATCAATAATAGATTCATTAAGTAAATGCTAAATGCTGACAAAATAAGTAGATTTTATTATAGCAGTAAAATTTTTGGAAAAAGAGAAAAAATTACAGCTGTAAATAATTTTAGCATAAATATTGAAAAGAAAGAGATTATTGGTCTTGTTGGTGAAAGTGGCTCTGGCAAATCTACTGTTGCAAGATTATTAATTGGCCTTGAAAAGCCTGACAGAGGGAGTATTTTTTACAAAGGGAGAAATATTTGGGAATTAAGTAAAACAGAATTTAAAAATTTCAGAAAAAACTCGCAATACATTTTTCAGAATCCATTTTCATCTTTTAATCCAAGAATAAAAATCGGTAAATCTATTGAGGAGCCACTTTTAATTCATAATATTGGGAATAGCAAAGAAAGAAAGGAGAAAGCAATTGAAGTAATGGAGCAATGTGGGTTAAAGTCAGATTTTTACAATAGTTACCCACATCAGCTCAGTGGTGGACAATGTCAAAGAGCAGCAATTGCAAGAAGTTTAATATTGAATCCGGAGTTTATTATAGCTGATGAACCAACCTCTTCTCTTGATGTTTCCATTCAAGCACAGATATTAAACCTCTTAAAAGAACTTCATGAAAAATTCAGTTTAACCATGGTATTTATAACTCATGATTTAAGTGTAATACGTTTTATTGCCACAAGAATTGTTGTAATGAAACAGGGAAAACTTATTGAAAATAAAGATGCAGAGGAGTTTTTTAATAATCCTGAAACAGATTATTCTAAAAAACTGCTTAATTCAGTTTTGGGAGCTGTGTAAATGTCAAAGGTGAGATTCTTTTTTTTATGTGTAATTACAGCTTGTTTATACTTTGGATTTCTTGGAGTTATTGATCTATGGAATCCTGATGAACCAAGGTATGTTGAAGTTGCAAGAGAGATGATTGCACTTAAAAATTACCTTGTTCCACATTTAAATGGTGTAATATATGGCCATAAACCTCCTCTTTTTTTCTGGTGTATTGCTGGTGTTATGAATCTCTTTCACAGCCATAAAGAGTGGGTTGTAAGGCTTGTACCTGCTATTAGTGGATTTTTAACTGTAATTCTCACATATTTTTATGCAGCAAAAATTTTCAATAAAAAAGCAGGTTTTTTCTCTGCTCTTGTTCTTTCCTCTACTGTTACAATGATGCATCTTTCAAGACGTTGCAATATTGATGCTCTTTTTACACTTATTATATTAATAGCTTTTATTTTTCTTCACTTTGGAATTTTATATAAGGAGAAACGGAGATTTTATTTCCTCCTTTCCTGTTTTTTCCAAGGTATTGGAGTAATTGCAAAAGGTCCCCTATCTTTTATTTTTCCATTTTTAACATTTGTATCATACATATTTATAAAAAATGATAGAAAATTACTTAAAACTACACCATGGTTTTCAGGTTTAATTATCATTCTTGTAGTGATTGCTGCATGGCTTGTTCCAGCAGGTATTGCAGGAGGCAAAGAGTACACAGAAGCTCTTATATTTAAACATACCATTGAGAGATACGCACATGGAATTAATCATCCAAGGAATTTTTTCTACTATTTTTACATGTTTCCCCTTGATTTTATGCCATGGGCGCTTTTTTTGCCATTTCTATTCAAATATGGAATTTTTAATAAAAAGGAAAAAATAGATAGCAGGTTAGTATGGTTTATTCTCTGGTTTTTTATTAACTTTATTTTTATGAGCTTTTCAACTGAGAAAAGAGGATTATACTTGCTCCCTCTATATCCTGCAATGGCAATAATATTTGGTTACTATTTTAGCAAAGGAATGTATGAAACCAGTAAATTATTTAAATATCCATTTGTATTAATTTGCACTGCAATTATACTTTTATCAATTGGTTTGCCTATCTATTTTTATTATAAATTTCATAAAATTCATGTTATAGTTACAGTTTTATCTGCTATAAGTTTATGGACATCTATATTTCTATTAAAGTATAACAGACAATTTAAATTTTCATATAAAATTGTTACATTATACTTTACCTGGTGCATATCTCTTTTTAATGTTTATGCTTTTGTTTTTCCTCTTTTTAATCATTTAAAAAGCCCCAAGGTATTTATTGAAGAGATGAATAAATATGAGAAAAATTGGGATAATATTTTATTTTTCAATTTTTATAATCCAGGTTTTAATTTTTACTTGAAAAAAAATCATATTTATCACACAATTAATTTTAAAGATTTAAAAAAATTTATTGATAAAGGTATAAAAGTTATTGTAGTAAAAGATAAATCTTATAAAGATGTAAAAAACTTTTTGAAAAATTATGAATATAAATGTAATAGGAGTCTTGGACATAGAAAATTAATGATTTTTGTCAGGAAAGATTAAAACTGGGGGAGATGATGAAAACTGTTTATTATGTTTTTGATACCAATGTTTTACTTTATGATCCAGATTGTATTTTTAAATTTAATGGTGAGCATTTGAAACTAATTATACCTATCACAGTTATAGAAGAAGTTGACAAATTTAAAAAAGAGTTAAGTGAACGTGGGAGAAATGCAAGGCAATTTTCAAGAAATATAGAAAAGTTGAGAAATAAAGGGGACCTTATTAAAGGCATTAAAATAGACAATGGTTCTACTGTTTATATAAAAATTCCTGAAAAAAGTATTGATGCGTTCTGCTCATACTGTTTTATGGGAGATGAAGGTGATAATCGCATACTTGCAACAGCTATGTGTATTAAGGAGAATGATGAGAACAACAGTGATGTTATTTTTTTAACTAAAGATATTAATCTCAGAATCAAAGCCAATTCACTTGGTTTAAAAGCAAGAGATTATGAAGAGCGAGATATAAGAAAGTTTGAAGAGCATTTCTTTGGATGGAAAGAGATAGAGGTAGTTGATTCAATAATTGAAAAACTTTATAAAAATAAGAAGATTGAAATTAAAGAAATAAAAATTGAAGATGTTGTGAGTAATGAATTTTTTCTATTAAAATCAAATAGTAGTAACTCCTCTGCTCTTGCATTTTACAACCAATCTTTGCAATTGCTTGAGTTAATTGCTCCAAAGTTAAAAGAAAAGAGTGTCTGGGGTATAAAACCACGTAATAAAGAGCAGATATTTTCTATGCACCTACTTCTTAATCCAGAAATAAAGCTTGTTGCACTTGTGGGTAAAGCTGGCACAGGCAAAACATTACTTGCTCTTGCAGCAGGTTTGAATCAGGTGCTTGATGAAGAGCTTTATAAAAAATTAGTAGTATCAAGACCTATATTTCCTCTTGGTAAAGACCTTGGTTTTTTGCCAGGAGATGTTGAAGCAAAATTATCCCCATGGATGGGGCCAATATTTGATAACCTTGATTTTCTTGTGCAGTCTGGTAGTGATGAGTATAATTACAAATATCTTCTTGATAAAAAAATAGTGGAGCTTGAACCTCTAACGTATATTAGAGGAAGAAGTATTTCTAATCAATATTTAATTGTAGATGAAGCCCAAAATCTTACACCACATGAAATTAAGACAATTATTACAAGAGCTGGTGAAAATACTAAAATAGTTCTCACTGGGGACCCATATCAAGTTGATACACCTTATCTTGATGCAACCAACAATGGATTAATATACGTTGTTGAAAAATTTAAAAATATCGATATTTTTGGCACTATTACATTGGTAAAAGGTGAAAGGTCACAGCTTGCAGAGCTTGCTTCAAATCTTTTATAAAGATGGAAAGAAGAAAATTTATAAAAAATTATAAACGAATAGTTATTAAATGTGGCAGTGCTGTTGTTACTGATAACTCTGGGAAACTTGATGAAAAAGTTATTGAAAAACTTGCACAGAGTATATCCTTGTTTGTTAATAAAGGTTATAAAATAACTGTTGTAACCTCAGGAGCTGTTGCATGTGGTGTTGGAGAGTTTGGCAGAGAGCCCAAAAATCTCAGAGAAAAGCAGGCATATGCTTCAGTTGGACAGATAATTTTAATGGAGAGCTACAAAAAAGCTTTCCAACAATTTAATAAAAAAGTGGCACAACTATTATTAACTCATGATGATTTTAAAAATAGAAAAAGATTTTTAAATATCAAAGAAAATATAGAGACTTTACTATCACTTAATGTTATCCCTATTGTTAATGAAAATGATAGTATTGTTATTAATGAAATAAAATTTGGCGACAATGACCAGCTCTCAGCACTTTTTGCCGGGCTTTTCAATGCGGATCTTTTGCTTCTACTCACTGATATTGATGGATTTTACAATGGTAATCCAAGGGATAATAGTTGCTGTGAGCTTATATCATCTGTTGAAAAGGTTGATGAAAATATAATGAAGCTTGCACATACCACAAAAAGTCGCCTTGGCTCAGGAGGAATGCTATCTAAATTAAATGCAGCAGATAAAGCTACAAGCCTTGGTATTCCAGTAATTATTGCAAATGGTAAAATTGAGGGGATTGTGGATAAGGTTTTATCTGGTGAGCAATATGGCACCTTTTTCTATCCAAAAAAGGAAAAATTAAAATCTAAAAAATTTTGGATTTTCTATAGTGCAAAAAGCAAAGGAGAGTTAATTATAGATGATGGTGCAGTAAAAGCAATTACAAAGAAAGGTAAAAGCCTGCTTCCTGTTGGAATAGTAGAAGTAAATGGCAAATTTGAAGAGGGAGATATTGTAAAATGTATTGATAAAAATGGTAAATTTATAGCCAAAGGTATTACCTACTACTCATCAGAGGATATAAGAAAGATAAGAAAGCATGATTCACATGAAATCAAAGGGATACTTGGCTACAAATATGCAGATGAAGTTATTCACAGAGATAACCTTGTAATTAGAAAATAAGAAAAGGAGGTACTTATGAGTGAAATAATTAATATTGCTAAAAATGCTAAAAAAGCAAGTTTTAAAATAGCAAAAGCAACAACAAATGAGAAAAATAAAGCATTGGGGTTAGTAGCAGAGTACCTTGATAAAAAAAGGAGTTTTATCCAAAGTGAAAATAAAAAAGATCTTGAAAATGCAAAAGAAGCTGGTTTATCCTCAGCAATGATTGATAGATTAACTCTCTCTGATAAGATAATAGATTCAATGATAAAAGGTGTAAATGATATAATCAATCTTCCAGATCCTGTTGGTGAAGTTGTGAGAATGTGGAAAAGGCCAAACGGCCTTGAAGTTGGTAAAAAAAGAATACCTCTTGGTGTTATCTGTATGATTTTTGAATCAAGGCCAAATGTTGTTGTGGATGCTGGAGCACTTTGTTTAAAATCAGGTAATGCAGTGGTTCTTAGAGGTGGTAAAGAAGCGTTCTATTCTAATAGAGCTCTTGCTACTGTTATTCATGAAGCTCTTGAAAATACTGATATTCCAGCTGAAACAGTACAGGTATTTCCAACTACTGACAGAGCTGCTATAGATGAAATTTTAAAACTTGATGAATATATAGACCTTGTAATACCACGTGGTAAAGAGGGGTTAATAAGAAAAGTTGTTGAAAATTCAACAATTCCAGTTATAAAACATTATAAAGGAGTTTGTCACATTTATGTTGATTCTGAGATTGAAGATTATAAAACAGCATCTGATATAATTATCAACTCAAAAGCACAAAGGCCAGGAGTTTGCAATGCTCTTGAAACTTTATTAATTAATGAGAAAATAGCTGAATCTTTTCTTCCAGAAATTGTTGAGGATTTGAAAAAAGCAGGTGTTGAAGTGAGAGGGTGCAAAAAATGTTTACAAATTACCAGAGATATTTTAGAAGCAACAGATGAAGATTGGGATACAGAATATCTTGATCTAATACTTTCCATAAAGATAGTTTCAAGTATTGAAGATGCAATTGAGCATATACAGACTTTTGGATCTGATCATACAGATTCAATTATTACATCAAATTATGCAAATGCTATGAAATTTATTGAGGAAATTAATTCAAGTGCTGTATTTGTTAATGCTTCCACACGTTTTAATGATGGTGGAGAGCTTGGGCTTGGTGCTGAAATTGGCATTAGTACCACAAAACTGCATGCTTTTGGCCCAATGGGGCTTGAAGAGCTAACTACTACAAAATTTATTATTTTTGGTAATGGACATATTAGGAAATAGAAATGGAAAGAGATTGTTTAGGTGAAAGTATAGGAATCAGAAGTGTACCTAATCTTAGAGATATTGGTGGGTATAAAAATAGTAATGGCGCAACTGTCAAAAGAGGGCTGTTGTATCGCTCTAATCAATTAATAAATTTAAGCAGTAGCGATATGAAAGCCTTATCATCACTGAGTTTAAAATATATCTTTGATTTAAGAACATTAAAAGAGCGAGAAAATTATCAAACAGAGCTTCCTCCAGATGTTACTTATGTGATTTTAGATTTACTATCAGATTTTACTCAGATGGCTCCAGCACAATTAGAATACTATTTAAAAAATCCAGATAAAGCTGATATTAAGTTTAAAGAAGAGGAAGTAGAAGAATTTTTTTGCAATTCTTATCGTCAATTTATTACTTTGCCAAGTGCAAAAACAGGTTTGAGAAAATTTTTTTTACAAATTGCAAAAGAAAATAGCTTACCTGCCCTCTATCATTGTACAACTGGCAAAGATAGAACTGGCTGGCTTACAGCAGCATTGTTAACACTGCTTGGTGTTTCTCTGGACGATGTTTTAAATGATTATCTTAAAAGCAATCAGTATATAATTCCTCTTTATCAGAAGTTGATTGATAACTTTGTATCAAAGGGTGGCAAAAAAGAAACAGCATTAGCCATTATTGGTGTAAAAAAAGAGTATCTATTAGCTGCATTTGATGAAATGGAAAAGCTTTATGGCTCAATTGAGGAATATTTTTATAGAGGATTAGGAATTGATTATGAGCATCAAAAAAAGTTAAAAAATATTTTCCTTAGTTAAAGAGAAATTTTTCAGCTTCAGAAACAGGGCACGGTTTGGCAAATAGATAACCTTGAGCAATATCGCAACCTAATTTTTTTAACTCTTGTAATTGTGCTTTTTCTTCAACACCCTCAGCAATTGTCATCATTTTTAATTTTTTAGCAAGAGTTAGAATAGCTTCTATTATACTATAAGTTTTTTTAT
The DNA here is from genome assembly GCA_964543655.1 of uncultured bacterium. Classification (GTDB taxonomy): domain Bacteria; phylum DYJV01; class DYJV01; order DYJV01; family DYJV01; genus CAZBLP01. The sequence continues at coordinate 3,651 of CAZIZE010000037.1, read as the reverse complement.
CTTTGAGAAATTTTCTAACAAATGAAATATCAATTTTTATGTAATCAATAGGAATTTCTGTTAAATAAGATAAGGAGGAATAGCCTGTACCAAAATCATCAAGAGATATTTTTATACCATAAGTTCTTAATCTATCTATGGCTTTCTTTGAATATTCAGGCTCTTCAAGATAAAGTCGCTCAGTTATTTCAAGGTTGATAAAATTATTATTAAAATTTTTAACATTATTAATAAGATAATCTATAACTTCAATCTGTTTAAAACTTTTTGCTGTAAGATTAATTGATATAGGCTTAACAGGATAATCTTTTTTTAACCATGAAGATATTATTGAAGTTATTTTTTTTATAATCCTTTTTTCTACTTCAAAAATAAAGTCTGACTCTTCAAGTGCATCAATAAAGTAGTATGGTGATAAAATTCCTCTTTCTGGATGGTTAATTCTAAGCAATGCTTCAAAACCTGCAAGAGATGAGTTAGCAATATGGAAGTATGGTTGCAAAAATATTTCAAACCAGTCATTCTCAAGAGCAGAGACTATAAGCTCTTTGGTTTTTCGCTCTGTTTTTATCTTTTCTTCAATATCTTTATTGAAAATAGCATAATGATTTTCCCCTTGATTTTTGGCTATGTTTAAAGCAGTCCTTGCATTATTTATAAGGGTGTTTATATTAGATGAATCATCAGGATAAATAGAAGCTCCAAGATTAATACTAACAGATACATCTTTTGATGAAAATTTTGAAATTTTAAAAAGTTCCACCACACTTTCTATAAATTTTATAATATCATCTCTTTTCACATTTAAAAAAACTCCAAACTCATCACCACCTGTTTTTGCTACAATTGCATTGTAGTAGATATTTTCAAGAAGTTTAGCAATATCAATGAGCAGTTCATCGCCTACCTGGTCTGAATAAATTTTATTTATATGGGAAAAATTAAATATATCTATTAAAATTAACAATCCAACTTCATCTTTATTCAAAGTTTTTACTCTGTTATTAACCTCAAAAATAAAACCGTATCTATTAAAAACTCCTGTTAGAGCATCATGAAATTTTAATTTGTAAACCTCGCCTTCTAACTTTTCTTCTCTTGTTAAATCTTTGCCAAGAGCAACATAATGAGTGATTTTATCACCTATTTTTACAGGTATTAATAGATGCTCTACTTTAAATAATTTACCCTCTTTATTTTTATTGATAATTACACAGCTAAATGGCTTACCAGCTTGTAAAGTTTGCCACATTTTGTTGTAGAAATCTTTACCATATTCACCAGATTTAAGTATTCTTGGATTCTGGCCTAAAAGCTCTTCTTTAGAATATCCTGTTAATCTTTCAACTGTTTTGTTTGCATAAATAATTGACCCATTGCTATCTGTAATCAAAACCCAATCTGGACTATTTTCCAATGCTTTATAAAGAATGGTTATATTTCTATCTTTATGAACTTTATCTATGCCAAATTCAATTGTTTCTTTTAAAGAGCCCAAAATCTTTATTTCATTTTCATTAAAACAATTAACAAAAGGTGAAAATATTGTTAAAACATATTCAACTCTATTTTCTACTTTAATTGGAATAGCACAAACTGAGAAAAACTTTATTGGTATAATATTGTTAAATTTTTTAAAAAGCTCTTTATTATAATTTACTACAATTTTATTTGCATTAAAATTTTCTATAACTTTTTCTCTATCACCAAATATTTCTAATGGAACATTGTAACCAATACCACAGTATGGAGAAATAAAATTTTGGTCAAAATTTATTTTACCAAAACAGATATAATCATCACCATATACTTTTTTTAAAATATCACATAGTTTAGATAGAAATATTTCTTCTGTTTCAGCAGAGGAAATAAGCTTTGTAGTGTCAGAGATTAAATCTCTTGTACGTTCTAAATTTTTTTGACTTGTAATATCAACTGCAATTAAAAGAAGTGCAGGATTGGAATTGTAGGTTATTTTAGAAAAAAATACCAAGCAGTTGATTAAAGAACCATCCTTTTTTATAATTGGTAATTCTTTATAATTGTAAAAGATATAATCATTTTTAAAAGTGGTATTAAAAAAATCTTGAACTTTTATATGAAATGCTTTAGGTAATAATTCAAAAATATTTAATTTTGCTAATTCATTTTCAGAGTAGCCAGTAAAATTTTCAAAAGCTTTATTAGCATATACAATTTTATTTTGAAAAACAAGAAAACAGATATGTGGGTGCTTCTCTACTGCTCTAATAATTTCTTCAAAATTAATAATTGCATTCATAGTCTAAAAAGAATTATACATCTATTTTGTTAAAAAATCAATTGAATATTGAATATAGGAAAAAATTTACACAAAATTTACAATTTAAAATTATGAAATCAATTTTTAACTATTTCAGAAAACCAAATAATATTATTTCAGTAATTGGTAGTGGTGGTAAAACCACTCTCATTTACTCGCTTGCTGAATATTATGCTAATACTTTTAAAAAAAGAGTTTTAATAACCACAACAGCTAAAATTTTGTATACTACAAAGTTTCCTGTTTATTTAGAGAACAATTTCAAAAAATTAGCAAAATCAAATGAGCCTATTATTATTGCAGGGAGCAAAGTTAGCTCTGAAAATAAGATTTTACCATTACAAATTGAAAATATAAAAAAACTTTCTGAAATTTTTTCTTTAATACTAATTGAAGCTGATGGCTCAAAAGGTAAATCTCTTAAAGCTTATGAATATTATGAGCCTATGATTCCAGAATTTACTGATATTGTAATAACAGTTGTTGGAATGGATATTATTGGGAAAAATTTTTCTCATAAAAATGTTCATAGATTTGAAATATTGAAGAAAATTTTAGATAAATCAGAGAATTCTTTAATAACACCTGATGATGTGAAAAAAACAATTCTCAAATGTTATGTACCAAATTTAACAGAAAATTATCTAAATTTTCTTATATTAAATAAAACTTATAGAATCATTAAAGAAGAAGTTCTTAAAATAAAGATAGAAATCCAACAAAAAACAGAAATTTTTGAGAATATTTTTATCAAAGAGAATCTCTCAAAAAACCTATGAGATTGCAATTTTCACAACCTCTAATTTGATAATATATGACGCCTGACTCTCTTTCAAAAGTAAAATTGCATATATTGGGAATATCCATTAAAGTTCAGAAACGGAGAGGGCGGGATTCGAACCCGCGGTAGAGGATTTAGCCCCTACACACGATTTCCAATCGTGCTCCTTCAGCCAGACTCGGACACCTCTCCATCAAGGATTCCCGCTTTTATCAAGGTTTTGAGCAAAAGTCAAGTAAAGGTTTATTCAAAAAATTTTTACCTTTTTAACCTCAAAGTAATTGTTGCAACTGATTCTGAGCTAAAAGCCATTGCTCCACCTGTAAGCATAGGATTCAATAATCTTGCAGCGATAACAGGTATTGAAATTTTTTTTTATCACAATAAGAATCCTTTTAGTTTTTGAATTTTTATTATATATGGTGACTCACTTAATGTCAATCAAGGAGTTAAAAATGAAAATAAAATGCAGATACTTCTTTAACCCTGAGGATAAAAAGTTAATTAAAAACTGTGTTATTTACTGGGACAAAAGTTTAAAACAAATTAAAATCTCAGATAATTCCAA
>CAZIZE010000036.1:0-1964 GCA_964543655.1 uncultured bacterium | reverse complement strand
AAACAACTCTTGCAAAAATAATCAAAAATAAATACTTTCCAGAAGCAATTTATCTTGATATGGAATCTCCTGCTGATTGGTTTAAATTAGAAGAACCAGAACTTTATTTAAACCAATTTCAAAACAAATTAATAATTATTATAAATTAATAAACTTCTTGACATAAAAATCTTATTATCTTATTATCTCTATAAGAAAAATAGGATTAAAAAGTTATGATAAAAAATTCAATAATTAAACTTTATAAAGTTGCATTCTATCTATCTATTTTTACAATTGTTTATAACTTTGCAGAAGGAATTGTGGCAACTTACTTTGGTGTTAGTGATGATAGTATAGCACTTTTTGGATTTGGAATAGATAGTTTTATTGAGTTAATTTCAGCAGTTGGAATTTTACAAATGGTTTATAGAATAAAAAATAATAACAATACAACAGATAGAAAATTTGAAAATACAGCGCTGAGAATCACAGGTATTTCCTTTTATCTACTTGCCTTGGGACTCACAATAGGAGCATCTGTAAATATTTTTACAGGAAAAAATCCTGAAACAACTTTATGGGGAGTGATTATATCATCAATTTCAATAATAGTAATGTGGGTTTTAATAATAGCGAAAAAAAGAGTGGGTAAACTTCTTCATTCTGATGCAATAGTTGCTGATGCAAATTGCACAAAAGTCTGCATGTATATGTCTTTGATATTACTATTATCTTCAGGATTATACGAATTTTTCAATATTCCTTATGTAGATTCATTTGGCGCAATTGGAATAGCATATCTTTCATTCAAAGAAGGTAAGGAATGTTTTGAAAAAATTTATAATCCTGGTTTATTTTGTGAAACAGGTTGTAAGTGCAATAAATAAATTGGACAAGTATTGAGGCAAGAGAAAGAAAATTCCTTCAGCTCAATTATTGCAGGTGATTTTATTGAGCTTATTAGGGATAAAATTTCTTCAAAAGAAAACTCTAATTTTGTCATGAAAAATTTTATTTCATCATAAAAACTTTTTCCATGAATAACATTGTAAGAGCCAGAGTCTGTTCCAAGTTCTAATTTACCTCCATATTTTAGAAATTTTTTTATTTCTTTTATGTGGTTATCAACTGTTTTTTCAATTATTTCCTTTTCAAATTCTGACAATGTTTCATTATCTTTCAGGTTTAACATTGCCCTGAATGTGGGAACAATGCGTATTCCTTTTTGAGCTATATCTTTAATTAAGTTTTCATCTTTTATGAAAAATGCATGCTCAAGCCTTGATATATTATGTTTTATTGTTTGTCTAATAGCCTTTTCTCCATTTACATGCACAATCACCTCAAGATTATGCTCTTTTGCAAATTTAACAATATATTCCATTTCTGAATCAGTAAATTGAGGATCAGTCTCTTTCGCATACTCCTTTATTGAATTGATTCCAGAGTTTAAAACTTTTATAAAATCAACATTTTTCTCTTTTAAAATCTTTAATGCATCTTTCAACGATTTTTTATTAAAGATTTCTATTCCAATAAAACTCCCATATCTTCCTCTTTTAAATAATGCTTTTCCACATAATTTAACTTCAAAGTCATCAAAAATCTGCATATCCCGTACTTTTAAAGCACTCCATTTACTGTCACCTGCATCCATAACCTGAAAAATACCTGCTTTTTTTAATCTTTTTATATTTGAAATTACATTTTTAATGCTTTGAGACTCTGAACAAGATAATTCTTTTTCTCTTATTTTACTGTTTCTAAATCCACTTAAAAATAGATGAACATGTTGGTCTTTAAAGGCAGGAATAACATACTCTAATTCTTTTTCATATTCATTGGAATTATCTGAGATTTTAATTTGTTTTAAACTTTTGTCCCAGTAAATAACACAGTTTTTAATTAACTTTTTATCCTCAGGGTTAAAGAAGTATCTGCATTTTATTTTCATTTTTAACTCCTTGATTGACATTAAGTGA
>CAZIZE010000035.1:0-22863 GCA_964543655.1 uncultured bacterium | reverse complement strand
TTCGGGCTGAAGCCCTTAAATAGTTTACAGTTATCGGTTCAAAGTTCAAAGTTTTTGAAATATTATAGATGTTATTTCAAATTAAAAAGCTTAAGACCTTTGCACGGTATTTCTATTAATATGGTAAATTTTTCTTTTAATATTAATAGTTTATGGATTCTTCAGTCGCTACGCTCCTTCAGAATGACTCCAAAAAGTCATTCTGAGCAAAGCGAAGAATCCATTATAAATAGTTACTTTTATTTACTTATCTATTGGATTAATTTTTACCATTTTTTACTGTGCAAAGGTCTTTATTTGTATAAAACCTTTTTTCAACCTTGAATCTTTAACTTATTATATATAGCAACTGCAAAAATATATCAATTATTTTTTTAACACTTGAGTTGCCCATATTCTAAATTGGGTAGCTTTTTTAGAATTTACACGACAACCAACCGCAATAATTACATCAAGGTTAAGACCTTTGCACAGTAAAAAATGGTAAAAATTGATCCAATAGATAAGTAAATAAAAGTAACTATTTATAATGGATTCTTCGCTTTGCTCAGAATGACTTTTTGAGGTCATTCTGAAAGAGCGTAGCGACTGAAGAATCCATAAGTTATTATTATCAAATAAAAATTTTAGCATATCACTAAAGATACTGTGCAAAGGTCTTAATTTTTTTAACAAGTGTTTTATTTAGCACAAAAGCTGTTATTTTCAGGGTTTTAGCCTGAAAATTCTCTTGATTATAGGTTGGTTTTGTATTAGTCTGAACTTAACAAGTTTAAATTATATAAAAAAGGAGTTTTTTATGAAAAGCAAAGTACATAAATTCACAGTATTACCTAAATTACCTGACAATTTAAAACCGCTCCTTGAAATAGCCTACAATTTGTGGTGGTCATGGAATCCAGATGCTGTAGATCTTTTCAGGCTGCTTGACTCTGACCTATGGGAAAAAACTAAACATAATCCAGTAAGAATGCTTGGTATTATTGGTAGAGAAAAACTTGAAGAAATATCAAATGATGATAGCTTTATAAGGCATATGATTGATATTTATAATAACTTTCTAATGTATAAAAATTATTCAACCTGGCATATAAAAGATTATAGAGAGCAGTTAATGAATATTGCTTATTTTTCTATGGAATTTGGCTTGCACGACTCTCTACCAATTTATTCAGGTGGGCTTGGAGTGTTATCAGGGTGTCACATAAAATCTTCAAGTGGGCTTGGGCTTCCACTTGTTGGAATTGGGCTATTATACTCATTTGGAAATTTTAATCAATACCTTACAGCAGATGGCTGGCAAATGGAAAAGTATAGAGAAAATGATTTTACCAATCTGCCAGTATCTTTGGTTAAAGATATTATCATAGAAATTCCACTTGAAACAAGACATATATCAGCAAGAGTATGGAAAATAGATGTTGGTAGGATTCCTATATATTTTCTTGATACTAATTTTGAAAAAAATACACCTGAGGATCGCTCAATTACATACTATCTTTACGTAGGAGATAGAAATACCAGAATTAAGCAAGAGATAGTATTAGGAATAGGAGGAATGAAACTATTGGAGAAATTAAATCTTTGCCCTGCAATTTGCCATATGAATGAAGGTCATTCAGCCTTTCTCTCCATTGAAAAATACGTTAATGCAATGGATAAATTTAATATTTCATTTTCAGAGGCATACGATCTTGTTAGAAATTCCAACATATTTACCACTCATACACCTGTGCCAGCAGGAAATGAAGTTTTTGATGATTATCTTGTTGATAAATATTTAAAACCATACATTGAAGAAAAATCCATTCCTTATGATTTTGTTAAAAAACTTGGAAAAATCAATGAACATGACAATCAATTTAATATGACAGTTTTTGCTCTAAGAAATTCAATTTTTGCTAATGGTGTTAGTAAGCTTCATGGTAAAACATCCAGAAAGATGTGGCAGGTTTTGTGGCCAAATCTTCCAGGGGATGAAGTTCCCATCACGCATGTTACAAATGGAGTTCATATATATACCTGGCTCTCTGACGAATTTACCAAGCTTTTTGATAGATATATTGGCCCTAAATGGAGGGAAGATCCTTCAAAAAATGGAGTATTTGACAGAATAAAAGCAATTCCTGATGCTGAGTTATGGAGAAGCCATTTAAGATTAAAGGAAAGATTAATAGGTTTTATTAGAGAAAGATTAAGAAAACAGCTTATTGAAAGAAAAAGGCCAAACAGTGAAATACGAATTTCATCAGAAGTTCTCGAACCTGATGCACTTACAATAGGTTTTGCACGTAGGTTTGCTGAATATAAAAGGGCCTTTTTAATATTTAAAGATTTAGATAGATTAAAAAATATTTTAAACAATAGAAATTTTCCAGTGCAATTGATAATTGCCGGAAAAGCACATCAATCTGATACTGTTGGTAAGGAGATTATAAGAAATATTATGAATATTATTAGAAAACCAGAATTTAGAAGAAAAATTGTTTTTATAGAAGATTATGATTTAAATGTAGCCAAATATCTTGTTCAAGGTGTTGATGTATGGCTTAACAACCCTCGAAGACCACTTGAAGCAAGTGGTACCAGTGGAATGAAAGCTTCAATTAATGGAGTTTTAAATTTAAGTGTTTTAGACGGTTGGTGGGATGAAGCTTTTAATGGTGAAAATGGATGGGCAATAGGTGGAGGTGAAGAGTATGGTGAAGATGTTCAAAATCAGGATGCAATTGAAAGTACCATGCTTTACGATATTCTTGAAAATGAAATAGTCCCCCTGTTTTACAACAAAGGATTGGATGGTCTGCCACATGAATGGATAAAAAAAATGAAAATTTCTCTTGAAACAATATTACCTTTTTTTAATACTCATAGAATGGTTAAAGAATATACAGAAAAATTTTACATTCCAATTGGCAATCATTTAAAAAAATTAACAGAAAATAACCTCATCCTTCTTAAAGATATAAGAAACTGGAGGGAAAAAATTTATAAAAACTGGGATAAAGTAGAGGTAAAATCAATAATAACTCCTAAAAAATCTGAAATTTACACAGGAGAAGATATTGAAATTAAAGTGGAAATTTTCTTAAATGAATTAACAGAAGAAGATATAGTTGTAGAAATTTTATATGGCGAACTTGATAGTGATGAAAAAATAATGGATCCTAAAACAGTGAAAATGGAATTTTTAAATAAAAAAGACTCTAACATTTACATTTTCAAAAGTAGTATTCATAGTGAAAAATCAGGAGCTTTTGGGTATCAAATAAGAATTATTCCATATCATCCTGGTTTTGCAAATAAATTTGTGGAGGGTTTAATAAAAATAGCATAATCCTTGAAATTTTTTTAATAATCTGGTAACAAATATTTAATAATTTTAGTTATAGTTATCAAACTTAACTTGGAGGCAATATGAAAGCTATAATTGTTGACGATGTTGAAACCAATTTAATAATTTTTTCAGAAATGATTAAAAATATTGGTGACATTGAAACAGAAACTTTCAGTGACCCCAAAGAAGCTTTAACATGGTGTGAAGAAAATATTTGCGACCTTGTTATTGTTGACTTTATGATGCCAGAGCTTGATGGAATAACATTTTCTACCAAATTTAGAGAAATCCCTCACAATGAATCAATCCCTATTATTATGATTACAGCTTTACAGGAAAATAGTATAAAAATGGATGCACTTTCAGCAGGAATTAATGATTTCCTTACTAAGCCTGTAAATCAAGCTGAATTTATTGCAAGAGTTAAAAATATGCTTCAGCTTAGAGATGCTCATAAAAAGCTATCAGATAAAGCTAAATGGCTTGCTGAAGAAGTAAAAAAAGCTACCAGGCTCATTGATGAAAGAGAAAGCGAAATTATTCTAAGATTATCAAAGGCTGCTGAATTTAGAGATGATGATACAGGTGATCATATTTTAAGAATGGCTCAATACTCTTATCACATAGCTAAAAACCTTGAACTTCCCGAACATGATCAGGTGATGATCTTAAAGGCAGCTCCTATGCATGATGTTGGCAAAATTGCAATTCCTGACAATATTTTATTAAAACCAGGCAAATTAACTGATGAAGAGTTTGAAATTATTAAAACTCATACTGTTTCTGGTTTTAATATACTTGCTGATTCAGAAATCGAGCTTCTCAAGCTTTCTGCAGAAATCGCCATTACCCACCATGAAAAATTTAATGGTAGAGGTTATCCTAAAGGATTAAAAGGTGAAGAAATTCCTTTAAGTGGTAGAATATGTGCTGTGGCTGATGTTTTTGATGCATTAACCTCTAAAAGACCTTATAAAGAGCCATGGCCTATTGAAAAGGCTTTTAATTTATTAAAGCAGGAAAAAGGTGAGCACTTTGATCCAAAATGTGTGGATGCTTTTTTTCAAGATATTGAAAATGTATTAAAAATCAAGGAGCAATACAATAAATAAAAAAGGTATTTCCCTTAGTAATTATCTAAAAATTTTTTATTTATTGGCTTTTTCCATATTTCTTATTATATCAATTATTTTCATCCCTATTTTTAATTCACAATTAAAAAATCTTATTCAACAAGAGATTATTCAACATGCAATTCTGTATAGAAAAGATATTATAAAAAATGAAAATCTTTCTATAAAAAATTACATTGAATACAATAGAAACCTGGTTACATATAAATTAAAAAAAATGTTAAGAGATCAGGTTTATGAAGCATATAACATTGCATATTCTATTTACAACAAAAATAAAAACTCTCTCCCAATAGAAAAAATCAAACAATTAATTAAAGAAGCTCTTGGAAAAGTGAGGTTTAATAATGAAAGAGGTTACTTCTTTATTTTTTCAATTAGTGGAATTAGAATTCTCTATCCTTTGCATCCTGAAAAAGAGGGAGAAAATATTTTAAATTTGCAGGATGCAAAAGGGAAATATATGATTAAAGGGATGATAAAATTAATTAAAAAGAAAAAAGAAGGATTTTACCAATATGTAAGACCGCATCCATATTACCATGATAGATTTTATAGAAAATTATCCTTTATTAAATTATTTGAGCCATTTAACTGGATAATTGGAACAGGAGAATATTTTGAAAATTTTGAAAAAGGCTTAAAAAATAAAATTCTTGAAAGTATTTCAAATTTTAATTTTCCACCAAATATAGGATTGATAATTTTAAATAAAAAAAATATTCTTTTAAACAAAAAAAATCTTCAATTTGAATGCTTTAAAACGTTAGTTTCAAAAAAAGATGGCTTTTGCCAGGACAGGTCATTTCTTTACTATATAGATACAATCTCAGGGTGGAATTGGAAAATAGTAACTTTTTACAATCTGTCAATTATAAAGCAAGATATTGGAAACCTATTAAAAAAATTTAAAATTTTCTATGGAAACATTTTAGCAATATTTATTTGTATAAATTTACTTTTCTTTATTATTCTCTTTTCAATATCTAAAAAACTTTTAAATAAAATTTTAGAAGAATTTAAAGTATTTAAACGTTTTTTCAACAAAATTCCAACCAAATTTGTTCAAATAGAGAAAGATTACTTTTTATTTGACGAATTTAGAGATCTTGCAATTTATGCAAATGAGATGAGTTCTTTACTAAAAAAGCAGGAAGAGCTTAAAGACAATCTAATGCACCAGCTTGAAATTTCAAATAGAGTTAAATCTGAATTTTTAGCTAATATGAGTCACGAAATTAGAACACCAATGAATGCTATTATAGGTTTTATTGACCTATTACTTGAAACTGAAATTAATGAAACTCAGAAAAAATATCTTGACCTATTAAAATCATCATCAGAGCATCTTTTGAGAATTTTAAATGATATTTTGGATATTTCAAAACTTGAAGCTGGTAAAATGGAATTTGAAGAGAATATTTTCAGCTTATCAACAATGATTCAAAAAGAGATAAGCATCTTTTCAAAAAAAGCCAGTGAAAAAAATATTCAATTAAAGTTTCATATTGATGAAAATATTCCTGATTACTTAATAGGTGACGAAGTAAGGATTTCTCAGGTTATAAAAAATCTATTAAGTAATGCTATTAAGTTTACTGAAAAAGGAGAAGTTGGAATAACTGTAAAATTACTTTCCAAGGAGAAAAATAAATGTAAATTATTATTTACAATTTATGATACTGGTATCGGAATACCTAAAGATAAAATAGATAATATTTTCAATGCATTTTCTCAGGCTGATACATCTATTACAAGGAAATTTGGTGGCACTGGCCTTGGCCTGACTATATCATCTAAAATTATCAAAAAGTATAATGGTAAAATATGGGTAGAAAGTAAAGAGGGAAAAGGCTCAAAATTCTACTTTTCTTTAGAATTAAAATATAGTCAATCTGTTACTTCTTCTAAAAAACATAGAGATGTTAATTTTATGGATAGTATTTTTCCAAATGCTAAGGTATTGGTAGTAGAGGATAATGTAACCAATCAAATTTTAATTGATGAGCTATTAAAAAAGCTAAAAATAAATGCAAAATTCGCAGAAAATGGAATAGAAGCTATTAAAATTCTTGCTAATGAAGATTTTGATATTATTTTAATGGACTGGCATATGCCTGAAATGGATGGTGTGGAAACTGTAGAAATTTTAAGGAAAGTTCAACATGGTGAATCTGTAAAACATGAAAAAATCTCTCCAGAGGAATTAAATAAATTGAAAAATAGAAATTTTATTATTATAGGGCTTACTGCTGCTGCAATGGAGCATGAGAAAAAATTTTTACTTGAAAAAGGTTTTAATGATTACATTTCTAAACCTATTAATAAAAATGAATTAATAGATGTTTTAAAAAAATATTTAAAAGTAGAAGAAAAAATAATTGAAAAAATAGATGAAAAAGAATATAAAGGCTTTAACTTTGATTATTTAAAAAGTATAATTGGTGATAATGAGGAAGTTTTAGAAAAAATCATTACTTCTTTCAAAAAAAGCCTTAAAAACTCTATAACAAATTTGTCTGTTTGCCTTAAAAGTGAAGATTTTGACAAAATAAAAATTATAGCTCATACATTAAAAGGAGCTGCTGCAAATATTGGTATAAATGAGATAACTTCTATCTGCAAAACTATAGAAGAAGCAGCTAAATTAAAAGATAAAACAGTAATTACAAAAGAAATGGAGAGACTGGAAAAAATTTACAATTTATTGTAAAATAAAAATGCCGGGTCTCGGAATCGAACCAAGGACACGGGGATTTTCAGTCCCCTGCTCTACCGACTGAGCTAACCCGGCATTGAGTGCTCTTAATACAGGAAAAATTTTTCATTGTCAATATTTTTTTTAAAAGGAGAAAACATGACTCAATACACAGAATTTGCACCAGCAGAGAGACTACCAAAAGAAAAAATATTAGATGAATATAATAAACTATTAAAATCAGAAATTTTTAATAAACAAATTTTTGATAAAATACCCATAATTATACTTATTCTCAATAAGTTTCGTCAGGTAGTTTTCGCAAATGATTATTTCAAAAAAATAGTAAATATTAAAAACTTAGATAAAATTTTAGGACTCAGACCAGGTGAAATTTTTAATTGTATCCATTCAGATATATTGAAAGGTGGCTGTGGAACCACTAAATTCTGTCAATATTGTGGAGCAGTTAATGCAATACTTGCTTCAATTAAAGGTGTTTCAGATGTTAGAGAGTGCACTATTACCCAGAAAGATGGTAATACCATATTTCTTGAAGTTTCTGCATCACCAGTTGAATTTTCCAATAATTTTTATTCACTATTTTCAATAAAAGATATATCTGATGAAAAAAGGAAATTATTTTTAGAAAAACAATTACTTAACAAATTTTACAATGAATTAACAGAAATCAAAATAGGTAGCCATGTTTTAAAAGATATGGAGCCAGATAATGAAATTATTGACGCTCTTGATGATAAAATTCAGAAACTTATTGATGAAATTAATTTTCAAAAACTTATTCTTGATGCGGAAAATTACAAACTTGACATTAATCCAATAGAAATAAATTCTGGTGAATTGCTAAAAGAAATTTGCGAAACTTTCAATTATTCAAAAATCAAATTAAAAATAGAGCCAGATACAAGTAGTGTTGAATTTATTTCAGATTATAATCTTTTGTTTCTAATTTTAAAATTAACCATCGAATATGGATTAAAAGATGCTCAACCAGAAGTTATTAGTATTAGTGCAAAACCTGACAAAAATAATATTATTATATCAATTAAAACACCAAAAATTATTCCACCTAAAATTCAGTATAAACTTTTTCAGAAAGATTTTTTAAATATTAAAGAATCAAGAATTGGCATATATCTCATGCATCTCATTGCTCACAGATATTTAAAAGGCGATGTTTTGGTTACATACTCTCAAAATGAGGGAACAACTTTTTCTATAAGATTACCATTAAATCTTGAAGAGTGTTTAAATTTAGACAAAGGAGGAGAAAGTGAAAGTTAAAATAAACAATTGTGAACTAATTTTACTTCAAGGTGATATTACTCAGCAAGAAGTTGATGCAATTGTAAATGCTGCAAATTCATCTTTAATGGGTGGAGGAGGAGTTGATGGTGCAATTCATAGAGCTGGTGGGCCAAAAATTTTAGAAGAGTGTAAAAAAATAGTTGAAAAAATAAATTTCCTGCCTACTGGTGAAGCTGTTATTACTTCAGGTGGCAATTTAAAAGCAAAATATGTTATTCATACAGTTGGACCAATCTATAGAGGTGGTAACAACAGCGAAGCAGAGTTACTTTCAAATGCCTATAAAAATTCTTTAAAAATAGCAAAAGAACATGATTTGCAAACCATTGCTTTCCCATCAATCAGCACAGGTGCTTACAGATTTCCTTTAAAAGAAGCTGCTAAAATAGCACTTAGTACAATTATTAATTTCATTAAAGAGGAAAATCATTTCAAAGAAGTAAGAATGGTGTTATTTGGGAATAATGCTTTTTCTGTGTACAAAGACACATTAAAAAGTATTAAAATTTAATTTTTTCATCCATTTCATTCAAACATTGTTTATTGACAAGATTTAAAATATTATGTATACAATTTTAACAACTTTTAAAAGGAGGCAATCATGGGATATAAGAATTATGAAGAAGCATTTAAAATGTCTATTGAAAATCCAGAAGCTTTCTGGGCAGAAGCAGCAGAAAAAATTGACTGGTACAAAAAATGGGACAAAGTTTTAGACGACTCAGGCGCTCCACATTTTTACAGATGGTTTGTTGGTGGAGAAATGAACACCTGTTACAATGCTCTTGATAGACATGTTGAGCAGGGAAGAGCTGATCAGCTTGCTATGATTTATGATAGCCCAGTAACAGATACAATTAAAAAATTTACATATAAAGAGTTGAGAGATATTGTTGCAAAATTTGCAGGAGTGTTAAAATCTTTTGGTGTAGAAAAAGGTGACAGAGTTATAATTTATATGCCAATGATACCAGAAGCACCAATAGCAATGTTAGCATGTGCAAGAATTGGAGCTATTCATTCTGTTGTTTTTGGTGGATTTGCTTCAAATGAGCTTGCAGTTAGAATAAATGACGCCAAGCCAAAACTAATAATCTCTGCTTCGTGTGGTATTGAAGGCAAAAAAATAATTGAATATAAACCATTACTTGATAAAGCTATAGAACTTGCAGATGCAAAACCTGAAAAGTGCATTATTTATCAGAGACCACAGGTAAAAGCCTCCATGATTGATGGACGTGATTATGATTGGGAAGAGTGTATGAAAGATGCAACTCCTGTTGATTGCGTTCCACTTAAAGCAACTGATCCATTATACATTCTTTATACATCAGGTACCACTGGTATTCCAAAAGGTGTTGTTAGAGATAACGGTGGCCATGCAGTTGCTCTAAGATGGAGCCTTGAATATATTTATGACACCAAACCTGGGGAAGTTTATTGGGCAGCATCTGATGTAGGCTGGGTTGTTGGTCATTCCTACATTGTTTACGGACCATTGCTTACAGGTTGTACTACTATTCTCTTTGAAGGGAAACCAATTGGCACACCTGATGCCGGGGTTTTTTGGAGGATTATTTCAGAGCATAATGTAAAAGTTTTATTTACAGCACCAACAGCATTTAGAGCAATAAAAAAAGAGGACCCTAATGGAGAATTTCTGAAAAAATATGATTTAAGCAACTTTAAATATCTGTTTCTTGCTGGCGAAAGATTAGATCCAGATACATATCATTGGGCAAGTGACCTTCTTAAAAAACCTGTAATAGATCACTGGTGGCAAACAGAAACTGGTTGGGCAATTGCAGCTAATTGTGCTGGTATAGAGCTTTTGCCTATAAAACCTGGCTCACCAACGAAACCTGTTCCAGGATATGATGTAAGAATAGTTGATAGTGACAACAAGGAGCTTCCAAAGGGAGAAGAGGGTATTGTTGTTGTTAAATTACCGTTACCTCCTGGTACATTACCAACATTATGGCAGAATGATCAAAAATTTATAGAATCTTATTTAAGCCCATTCCCTGGATATTATTTTACAGGAGATGGTGGTTACATAGATGAAGATGGTTATGTGTATATAATGGGGAGAGTAGATGATATAATCAATGTTGCTGGACACAGGCTTTCAACAGGTGGAATGGAAGAAGTTATAGCAAAGCATCCTGATGTAGCTGAATGTGCTGTAATTGGTGTACATGATTCTCTAAAAGGTGAAGTACCTATTGGATTCTTTGTATTAAAAGCAGGTGTTACAAAAGATGCAGAGGAAATAGCAGCTGAACTTGTTCAAATGGTTAGAAATGAAATTGGTGCTATTGCGTGCTTCAAGCAAGCATCTGTTGTTAAAAGATTACCAAAAACAAGGTCCGGGAAAATTTTAAGAGGCACCATGAGAAAAATTGCAAATGGAGAAGATTACAAAATGCCTTCAACCATAGATGATCCAGCTATTTTATCTGAAATTGAGGTGGTAATAAAAGAAATGGGATATGGGAAAAAATAATTTAGTTTTTTGTTGACAATTTTTTCTTAATTGGTTACCTAATCTCTCTAAAAATTTTATAGGAGGGTATTAATGGCTGAAGAGTTAGAAAAAAAGGTTATTAGTATTATTGCTGAGCAGTTAGGTGTTGACGAAGATGAAATAAAATTAGAAGCATCTTTTATAGATGATTTAGGTGCAGATTCTCTTGATATAGTGGAGCTTGTAATGGCACTGGAAGAAGAATATGGTATTGAAATACCAGACGAAGATGCTGAAAAAATTAAAACTGTTCAGGATGCAATTAACTATATCAAAGAACACACTGATTAAAAGGAGATAAACCTTGAACTCCAGAAGAAGAGTTGTCATAACCGGGGTGGGACTTGTCTCACCCTGTGGTAGTGGCATTGAAAAAGCCTGGACTAATCTTTTAAATGGTGTTTCAGGAATTGGTCATATTACCAAATTTGATGCTTCTGATTGTGATACTAAAATAGCAGGAGAAGTTAAAGATTTTGAGCCATTAGACTATGTTGAAAAAAGGGAGTTAAAAAAGCTTGATCTTTTTTCTCTATATTCAATAGGAGCAACATCAGAAGCATTAAAATTGGCAAATTTAAAACCATCTCCTGAAATATCCCACAGAATAGGTGTATGTATTGGTGTTGGTCTTGGAGGACTGGGTATTATTGAGGAAAAATCTATTGACATTGACAAACGTGGGCCTAAAAAATTATCACCTTTTTTTATTCCTAAAGTAATTGGTAATCTTGCTTCTGGTAATGTTGCTATATATTGGGGTTGTAAGGGGCCTAACTTTTCATTAATGAGTGCATGTGCTTCTGGCTCTCATGCTATTGGAGAATCTTACCATATTATTAAAAGAGGTGATGCTGACGTAATGATATGTGGAGGTGCAGAAGCTGTTGTTACCAAGCTTACAATAGCTGGCTTTAACTCAATGAAAGCTATTTCTAAAAGAAATGACGAACCCACAAAGGCAAGCAGGCCATTTGATTTAAACAGAGACGGTTTTGTGGTAGCTGAAGGCTCAGGAGTTTTAGTAATAGAGTCTCTTGATTTTGCAATTAAAAGGGGCGCTCCAATATTGGGAGAAATTATTGGCTATGGTATGAGTGGAGATGCGTATCACATAGCAGCACCTGCTCCAGATGGTGAAGGAATGTACTATTCAATGAAAATGGCTGTTGAAAATGCTAAAATATCTCCAGATGAAATAGATTATATTAATGCACATGGTACCTCTACTCCATTAAATGACAAGTATGAAACAATGGCAATAAAAAGGCTTTTTGGCGAGCATGCATATAAAATACCTGTAAATTCATCCAAATCAATGATGGGTCACATGCTTGGTGGGGCTGGTGGAATGGAAGCTGTTGTGTGTGTACTTTCAATGAGAGACAATATTGTACACCCAACTATTAATCTTGAAACCCCTGACCCAGATTGCGACCTTGATTATGTGAAAGAAGGTAAAAGAGAAGTTACTATTAATACAGCAATGTCAAATTCTTTTGGATTTGGTGGTGCAAATGCTACTCTTATTTTTAGAAAGTTTGAGCAATGAAAATAGCAATTGGATCTGATCATGGCGGTTTTGAATTAAAGGAGTTTATTAAAACTTTTTTAATAGAAGAAGGTTATAATGTTAAAGATTATGGTACTTTTTCTGAGAAATCAGTAGATTATCCTGATATAGCCCAGCCACTTTGCAAAGATATAATTAACAATCTTTTTAATAGAGGTATCCTGATTTGTGGTACGGGGATAGGAATGTCAATAACCGCTAACAGATTTAAGGGTATTAGAGCTACACTTGCTAATGATCTTTATAGTGCTATTATGGCAAGAAAGCACAATGATTCCAATATACTTGTAATGGGTGGAAGAGTTATAGGGAAAGAGGTGGCAAAAGAGATTGTGAAAGCCTGGCTTAATGAAAAATATGAAGGTGGCAGGCATCAGAAAAGATTAGACAAGATAGATTCAATTTAATTAAAAAGTGGAGTTTTTTAAATGTCTTTATTTAATGAATTAACTAAAATAGATATTGAAGTGGCAAAAGCAATAAAAAATGAAATTGAAAGAGAAGAAACAAAACTTGTTTTAATTGCCTCTGAAAATTATACCTCTTATGCTGTGCTTGAAGCTATAGGTTCTGTACTTACCAATAAATATGCAGAAGGTTATCCTGAAAAGAGATATTATGGAGGCTGTGAAAATGCTGATACTGTTGAAGCTCTTGCCATAAAAAGAGCTAAGGAGCTTTTCAGTGCTGAACATGCAAATGTTCAACCTCATTCAGGCTCCTCTGCAAATATGGCTGTTCTTTTCTCCCATCTTGAGCCTGATGATAAAATTTTAGGAATGGAGCTTGCCCACGGTGGTCATTTAACACATGGTTATAAGATTAATTTTTCAGGAAAACTTTTTGAAGCTTACTCCTATGGTGTAGAAAAAGAAACAGGGCTCATTGATTATGATAATCTGGAAAAATTAGCAAAAGAGATAAAACCTAAACTTATTATTGCAGGTGCCTCCTCATATTCAAGAACAATTGATTTTGAAAAATTTTCAAATATAGCCAAAAGTGTTAATGCTTATTTTATGGCTGATATTGCACATATTGCAGGATTAATTGTTGGTGGTATACATCCTTCTCCTGTTAAAAGTGCTGATTTTGTTACATCCACAACTCATAAAACATTAAGGGGTCCAAGAGGTGGACTTATTTTGTGCAAAGAGGAGTATGCTAAAAAAATAGATTATGCCATTTTCCCCGGGATTCAGGGTGGTCCACTTGTGAATATTATTGCAGGAAAAGCTGTTGCTTTTAAAGAAGCTAAAACAGAATCTTTTAAAAATGACCAGATTCAAACTGTTAAAAACTCAAAAGCACTTTGTGAGGCTTTTATTGATTTAGGATACAATATTGTATCTGGTGGTACAGATAACCATCTCTTTGTTATTGATCTTTCTAACAAAGGAATTACAGGTGTTGATGCACAAGACTGGCTTGACAAAGCAGGAATTACTGTGAATAAAAATGCCATACCATATGACACCAAGCCTCCTACAGTTACAAGTGGTATTAGAATAGGCACTCCTATTGTTACCACAAGGGGACTTAAAGAAACAGATATGAAAAAGATTGCAGAAATTATTGATAAAGTGTTAAGCTCCAGAGGTAAGGAATCTGTTATTAAAGATGTTAGAGAAGAGACATTAAAAATTTGTGAAGAATTTCCATATTATAAAAAATTACTTGAAAGATGTGAATTTTAATGAGACCTGACTGGAATGAATACTTTATGTCAATTGCTATTTTAATCTCTCAGCGCTCTACATGCATTAGAAGAAAAGTTGGCGCTGTGATTGTTAAAGATAAACGTATTCTTTCAACTGGCTACAATGGAGTTCCCACTGGAATAAAACATTGCAATGAAGTTGGCTGTTTACGGGAAAAATTAAAAGTTCCTTCAGGTAAAATGCATGAGTTGTGCAGGGGGTTGCATGCAGAGCAAAATGCTATTATTCAAGCTGCATACCATGGAGTTGCTATTAAAGGCGCTGACCTATATTGCACAAATCAGCCTTGTATTATCTGTACCAAAATGATTATTAATGCAGGGATAAAAAATATCTTTTACAAAGATCCCTACCATGATGAGTTAAGCATTGAAATGCTCAAGGAAACTGATATTTCATTGATTCATCTCAAAGTCAATGCACCTTAAATTCACACCTAAAAATATCTATTTAGTTGGTGGTAGTGTTAGAGATTATATCCTCCAAAAAAGCATTAATGACTATGATTTTGTAATTAAATGTGCTGAAAATAAATTTCAAAAGGAAGCACAACTTTTTTTTAAAAAAAATTTCAATAAAAAAGGTTTTTTAATTGGCAAACAATTTCCTCCTACACTGCGAACTGTTATTAATAAAAAAGATTATATAGACATTACACTAATGTGTGGAACAATAGAAGAAGATGCTTTGAGACGTGATTTTACTATAAATGCACTTTATATGAGATTAGATAACAATGAAATTATTGATCCATTGCACGGTAAAAAAGATTTAGAAAAAAAGTTAATAAAACTATGCTCAAATAAAAGCTTTGATAATGACCCAATAAGAATGTTACGTGCTATCAGGCTTGCTGGTCAGCTATGTTTTAAACTACATAAAAAATGTTTTATAGAGATAGTTTCAAAAAAGAGTTTAATAAAAAAAGCTGCTGTTGAGAGAGTTAGAGATGAAATAGAAAAAATTTTTATCAATCCAAAAAGATATATATTAATTAAATGGCTTGAAAAAACAGGACTTATTTTTGAAATATTCCCTGAATTATTAAAGATAAAAGGTTTGGCTCAAAAAAAATTTCATAAATTTGATGTATTAAATCATTCATTCAATATTTTACAATATATCCCTGAAGATTTGAATAATTTTGATAAAATTATCTATTGTTATGCTGCTCTTTTTCATGATCTTGGTAAATCTGAGACAAATTATATGCACACAGAATTTTCTGCTGAAATAGCAGATAATATCTTTAAAAGATTGAAATTGCCTCACAGGTTGCATAAAATTTTAATAGAGCTTATAAAAAATCATATGAAAATATTGCAAATCTCACTAAATAACATTAAGGATAAAACTTTAAAAAAAATTGTTTTTGAGCATAGCGAAATCATTCCTTATATGGTAAACTTTGCAAGATTTGAAGCTAAAACTAAAAATATTGTTCAGCCTGAATATTATATAGTATGTGAAAAATTAATAAATTTTCATAGAGAATTTGAAAATAGAAAAGAATTTATTTTCAATGTAATAACAGGCAAAGATATTATTGCTCAAGGAGTAAAACAGGGCGAAATAATTGGAAAGCTTTTAAAAAATGTTAGGTTTCACATTTTCAGGGATAATATCACAACAAAAGATGAAGCATTTAAAATTTTAAAAATGTTAAAAAAGCAGCTTTAATGACAAAAAGAAAATTTTTAAAATTTATTTTTCTTACAAATATCTTTATACTTATTTCATCTCTTCTATTCTTTTTTTACAAAATTTTATCTAATGTTGCCCCAGAAAAATTCTCAATCTACACATTTGATTTAAGCAGCTTAAAACATGGTGTTAATGAATTTGAAAATAAAAAAATTGCTGTAATTTATCAAAAAAATAAATTTTACATTTTATCCACAATTTGCACTCACCTTGGTTGCACAGTGAAGTGGAATGAAAGGCTAAATATTTTTGAATGTCCATGTCATCAAAGTGCTTTTAATATTTATGGTAAAGTTTTAAGAGGACCAGCAAAAATAAATCTTAAACAGGTTAAGTTCATAAAAAAAAATAACAGATTAACAGTATGGTTAAAAAATTCTTAACACATATTAGGCCACGGTTCATATATTCTGATGCTATAAAAATAAGTAACACCTTTGGTCTTGGCGGAATTTTAACTATCCTCTACGTTATTCTAATTATCTCTGGAATATTACTCATGTTCTTTTACATTCCTTATCCTGATTATGCATATATCAGTATGAAAAGAATTATAAATATTATTCCCTATGGAAAATTTTTAAGGAATATACACAGATTATCTGGTGACCTTATGATAATTTTTGCTTTTTTTCACATGTTAAGGGTTTTATTAAAAAAAATTTTCAACAATAAGTATAGAATTGCAAACTGGAAAATTGGTGTGATACTCTTTCTCCTTTTATTCTTATTTAACTTTTCAGGTTATCTTTTACCCTGGGATTCAGTTAGCTATTGGGGAGCAACAATTGTGCTTAACCTGATTAACCATATTCCATTTATTGGCAACAAACTGAGAATAATACTTTCTGGGAGTAAAACAATTGATAGTATGACACTTATGAGATTTTATACTTACCATGTTGTTATACTACCAATTATTTTTACCTTTTTACTAATGAACCATTTTTACTTAATTAGAAAAGCAAATGGTGTAAAAGTGGAAAATAAAAGAGAAAAGGTGCCTGTTTCAAAACTTTATGAAAGAGAAATTATAGTTTTATTAATAATCATAACAATTCTGTCACTATTATCATTTAGTTTTAACTTTTATCCACTTCTTGAAAATGCAAATTCAGGTGCAATTCCAGAAATATTAAAAGCTCCATGGTATTTTGCAAGCATCCAATTTTTGCTAACTTATATCCCCCCTATTTTCGCTGGAATTATAATCCCTTTATTCTACACATTTTTTTTGATTTATTTTTATAGAATTAACAAAATATATATCTTTTTTGCAATTAATATAGTTTTTACTATCTGCACACTAATTGAAATTTTAAAATAATTATAATACAAGTTTATAGCTCAAAGTTTATAGTTCAACATTGAAAGACACATAAATAACAATAATTTAAGAATATTACAAATGTCATTTCAAGTAGAAAATTGTAATATTTTTGCATATAAAATTTTGCTAATTTTTATTATGTAGAGCATTTATTATTCATATTTTAATTTCTACTACTTGTACTTGCTTTTATTTTCAATTTGTTATATTTTCCTTTTATTATGAAAAAATATCTAAGAATACTATTTATTGCTGATATTATTGGGAAACCAGGCAGAAATATAATAAAGAAAAACATAGTTAATATAAAAAATCTACTTTCTTTAGATATGATTATTGCAAACATTGAAAACCTTGCAGGTGGATTTGGGATAACAGCTAAAACTTTAAATGAAATAAATAATCTTGGTGCTATTGATATTTACACTTCTGGAAATCATATCTGGGATAAAAAAGAAGCTGAAAATGTTATATTAAATTATCCCAATCTTTTGAGGCCGTTAAATTATCCTGAGCAAGTTCCTGGTAAAGGATTTATTACAATCAACAGGTATGATACAAGCATCACTGTAATAAACCTTCTTGGTAGAGCTTTAATGAAAGATTGTGTTGATTGTCCATTTAAAAGTATAGACAATTTTTTATCAAACAATAGCAGCAAAATTACAATAGTTGATTTCCATGCAGAATCAACTTCTGAAAAAGAGGCTATGTTTTTCTATTTAAATGGCAGGGTTTCAGCGCTTTTAGGCACCCATACACATGTTCAAACAGCTGATGAAAAAGTATCAAATGAAGGCACTGCTTACATTACTGATGCTGGAAGGACTGGTAATGTTGATTCAGTTATAGGTTTTGGTGAAAAAAATGTTATAGAAAGGTATCTTACACAGATGCCAAAAAGATTTGAAATAAAGAATCAAGGTAGAAAAGAGATTCAGGGAGTTATCTTAACTATTGATATTAACTCAGGAAAATCATTGACAATAGACAGGTTTAGATATAAAGAGTAGCCATGGATAAAAAGAAACTTTTCAACATTATTTTTTTAATATGCTCTATTGCAATTATTGTTGTGCTGCTTAATGCACCAAAGCCCACCACTCCTCTTTTGCCAAATAATAGGGATCATAAAAAATTTTACTCAATGAGCAAAAGAGAAGCAGAGAAATATTGTGAGGATTGTCATAAGCAGCTTCCTAAAAAACATCCACCAAAATATAGATGTTTATTATGTCATAAAAAAGAAAGGTAAAATATGAATGTTGTAATTATTGGAGGCGGTAGAGCAGGAACATCAATTGCCAAAAATATACAGGCAAGTAGCAAGTTTTCTATTAAAGCAATTACATGCATTACAGAGCAAGAAGCAAAGGAAAGCGCACATTTTATTGGTAATGTAGATTTTATTTCAACAGACAATTTAAAAGCAATTGAATATGGGGAAATTGTTTTTATTTCCACACCTGATGATATTATTGAATCAATTGCCAATGAACTCTCTAAATCAGATAAAGTTAAAGGGAAATATTTTTTCCATCTAAGTGGTTCAAGACCTTCTACAATTTTATCTTCCCTAAAAAATAAAGGTGGATTTATAGGTTCTATTCATCCACTTCAGGCTTTACCTTCATACAGTGAAGGTGCAAAAAATTTGAAAACCTCCTACTTCTGCCTTGAGGGTGATAAAGAAGCTGTTGAAATTTCAAAAATGATTATTTCTGAGATAAGCAATAAATATTTTACAATAGCTCCAGAACACAAGTCATTATACCATGCAGCAGCTGTTTTTGCATCTAACTTTATAAATGCAACAACTTTTGCTGCATATTCTATTTTTAAAAAAATAGGTGTAAATGAGGACGATATTTTACATATAACCTTACCTCTTATCAAAGGTACTGTTAATAATATAACTAATCTTGGCTTTATTGATTCTTTAACTGGTCCCATTTCAAGAGGGGACACAAAAACAGTAAAAAGACATTTGCAAGCTTTAAAAAATTATGATAATGACCATCTCCTTTTATACAGGTATTTATCAGAAGAAGCTATAAAAATTACTGAAATCAGGGATAAACAAATTGATTTAAAAGAGATTAAAGATTTATTAAAGGATATAATATGCCAGAAATAAAATCATTTAAAGGATTATTTTTTAATAAAGAAAAAGTAGATATTAGCAAAAATGTTACTCCACCATACGATGTAATATCAGCTGAGGAGCAGGAACATTTCTATAATTTATCACCTTACAACATTGTAAGGCTCATACTTGGCAAAGAATCCATAGAGGATAATGAAAATAACAATAAATACACAAGAGCAAAAGAATATCTTGAAAACTGGCTTAAAGAACAGATTTTAATTCAGGATAAAGACGACTCTATATATTATCTTGAAGAAAAATTTTCTGTAAATAATCAGGAAAAGGTTAGAAAAGGTTTTATTTCTCTTACCAAATTGGAAGATTTTCATAAAGGGAATATCTTGCCCCATGAGAAAACAATGTCAGGACCCAAAGCTGACAGGCTTAACCTTACCAAAGCATGCAAATGTAACTTTAGTCAAATCTTCTCTGTATATTCTGATGAAAAATCAGAAACACTTGAAATATTACAGAAATATAGCAGCAATAATCCATTTATTGAAATAAATTATGACAATAAAAATTACAAATTGTGGAAAATAACAGACATATCTGAAATAGAAAAGCTTAAATCTTTAATGCTTAATAAAAAAATTTTTATTGCAGATGGACATCACAGATATGAAACAGCTCTTGCATATAGAAATTACAGAAGAAAATTAGATAACTACCCTGCAAATGAGCAGCCTTACGATTATGTTATGATGTATTTCTCTCCAATTGAAAATAATGACCTCCTTATACTTCCCACACATAGAGGTGTAAAAGATGTTGAATTTAAATTGGACGAATTTGTTTCAGTAATTGAAAATTTCTTTGAAATAGAAATATTTTATAAAAAAGAATTGAATGATTTTATGCAAAAACTTGAAAAGGAGAAAGACAATTTTACTGTTTTTATCTTTTATTCTGGCAATAACAAATTTTTTTATTTAAAATTTAATAACATAATAAAAGAAAAATTAAATGAAATAGAGTCACTTGATGTTCAGATTTTACAAAATTTCATTCTTGAGAAATATTTTGAAATCACCCAACAGGATCTTGATAATAAAGTAAAAATTGAATATATTAAAGATGTTGAATATGGCATTAAACTTGTTGAGCAAGGTTATTTAAAAGGCTTTTTTATTCTTAATCCAACAAAAATGGAACAGGTAAAAAAAATAGCTCTTTCAGGTAAAAAAATGCCACAAAAATCAACTTACTTTTACCCGAAATTAATTACAGGACTGGTGATTTATAAAATTGAGTGAGCTAACAACGTTAGGTCATTTATTATTTGTACAGAGCAAAAAAGGTTACAGACACAATATCGATTCTGTTCTTATTGCTAATTTTATCAGACCAAAAGAGGATGATTCTATTCTTGATGTTGGTAGTGGAGACGGAATTATATCAATTATTTTGAAAGAAAAATATCCTTCTCTACATATTACCGGTATAGAAATTCAGGAAAAGCTTTTTAAACAATCTCTGAAAAATAGTGAGCTTAACAAATTTAATATTAATTTTGTAAATGGTGATTTTTTTTATCATTCATTTGAGAAAAATAGTTTTGATATAATTTTAACAAATCCACCTTACTATCCATTAAGTTGTGGCAAATGCTCAGCAAATAATGAAAAAAACCTTGCTAAACATGAAATTGCATTTAACCTTGAAAAATTTTTAAAAAGATCAAAAACTTTTCTAAAAAACATAGGTAGCATATATTTTATTTATCCTGCAAATAGGTGCTACTTTGCATTTAATAAAATTTGTGAAAATAGGTTATATATTAGAAGAATAAGGTTCGTCCATTCAACTATCTCTGAAAATGCGGTTCTTGTTATGTATCATCTCACCAACCAACAATGTAAAAATTTTATTATAGAAAAACCGTTAATCATCTATGAAGATAAAATGAATAAGGTTTACACAGAAGAAGTAAAAAAATACCTTTTTATGGAGCAATAATGGCTGATATTAAACAATTAATCAAAAATTTTCCAAATGTAAAAATTCTGGTTATTGGAGATATAATGCTCGATAGGTTTATATGGGGAGAGGTTGAAAGAATTTCACCAGAAGCCCCAGTGCCAGTTGTTAAGGTTACAAAAGAGAATTATACTCTTGGTGGTGCTGCAAATGTTTTAAATAATATTTTATCACTTTCAGCTAAAGCAGATATATGTGGAATACTTGGCAATGACTTATTTGGAGAGCAAATTTTGGATATTTTTAAAAGGAAAAATATAGGAAAAGATGGAATAATAATTGATGAAAATTTTTCTACTATTGTTAAAACAAGAGTGATTGGCCAAAAGCAACAAATTGTTAGAGTAGATAGAGAAAATTTAAAAAAAATTAATAGAAAAACTATAAAAAAAATCATAGAATTTATTGGCGATAATATAAAAAACTATGATGGCGTAATTTTATCAGACTATGGTAAAGGTATAGTATCTACGGCTTTTTATAGAGAATTAATTAAAATTATTAAGGAAAACAGAAAAATTTTTAGCATAGATCCAAAACAGATTAATATGTCAATCTATAAGCAGCCAACATTGCTAACACCAAACTTAAATGAAGCAAGCTTTGCTATTAATAGGAAAATCTCTCTTTCCAGCTTAAACAGAGCTGGAAAGAAATTATTAAAAAAATTCCAATCAGATTATCTTGTTATTACTCTTGGTGAACATGGAATGGCAATTTTTCATAAAAATAGAGATGATTACACTCATATTCCCACAGTTGCTAAAGAAGTCTATGATGTAACTGGTGCTGGAGATACTGTTATTAGTATAATAACTATGGCAATGGCTCTTGACATTGACATTATCGATGCTGCAAAAATTGCAAATATTGCTGCTGGAATAGTTGTTGCCAAAATTGGCACAGCAACAGTAAGTTGTCAAGAATTATTACAACATATTGAATTTTAAAATTTATTATTTGTTATTAACAAATCACCATCCACCAAAATAACTAACCACTAAATATAAAACCAAATACAAAATCCAACAGCAATTTTTTAAAAATGTTCTTATAAGCTTTTTAATTTGAAATAACATCTATAATATTTCAAAAACTTTGAACTTTGAACCGATAACTGTAAACTATTTAAGGGCTTCACCAAGAAAAATCCCTTGCTTTAAAATTGGTTTTGTATAATTTAATTTCATCAACATTAATCATTACCAAATCCTAACATTACTAAAAATAACCATTAACAGTTACAAAGAATTACTATTAATAACCAGGAATAACAACTAATAACTATTAACCACTAACGACTAAAGACTATCGACTAATGACTAATTTATTTCGGATTTCGAATTTTGGTATTAGGATTTAATTATCTCATATTTGTATTT
>CAZIZE010000034.1:0-7668 GCA_964543655.1 uncultured bacterium | reverse complement strand
AAACTCCTATTCTTGAAGTTAAGATATTCTTCAGTATAGATTATGAGTATTTTTAAGTCAAGTAAAGTTTCCTTATTTTCTTTTATTTAAATATTTATGCTAAGATGCTTCACTATTTTTATTATAATTTGAAATCTTATTCTATAAATTTTTTAGTTTTGTATGACTTAATGTTTATCAAAATTAACTTATTTTTTCAAAGTTAAAAAATTGCAAGCATAAGAAAAGTTGAAAAAAAAGGAATTTAGTGTTAATATTATAAAAAAAGAGAGGAGGAGATATGATATTTGCAAACAGGGTTAAAACTTTAAAACCATCTGCTACACTTGAAATCACAGCAAAAGCAAATCAGCTAAAAAGTGAAGGGTATGATGTTATTGGATTTGGTGCAGGTGAGCCAGATTTTGACACTCCAGAGCATATTAAAGAAGCAGCAATTAAAGCAATTACCGGTGGCAAAACTAAATATACGCCAGTTGCAGGTATTTTAGAGCTTAGAAAAGCTGTTGCTGAAAAATTTTCTTTTGATTACAATGTAAAGTTTGAGCAGAGTGAAGTAATTGTTTCCTGTGGTGGCAAACACTCCTTATTTAACATATTTATGGCTATTTTGAATAAAGGCGATGAGGTTATAATTCCATCACCTTACTGGGTTTCATATCCAGCTATGGTTGAACTATGCGAAGGCAAACCTGTAATTTTAAATACAACAATTAATGATAATTTCAAAATTAGTGCTGATAAATTAAGAAATTCAATTACCAGTAAAACAAAAGCTGTTATTATTAACTCTCCTTCCAATCCTACAGGAGCATCTTATAGTCGAGATGAGCTTGAAGCTTTGATTGATATTTTAAAAGATAAAGATATTTTTATTATTTCTGATGATATTTATTATAAAATTACCTATGATAATTATAAGTTTATTAATGCTGTTATGCTAAAACCTGAATTAAAAGATAAAGTTATCATTGTTAATGGAGTTTCTAAAACGTATTCTATGACTGGTTGGAGAATTGGTTTTACAATTGCAAATAAAGAGTTAATTGGGATTATGAGCAAAATACAAGGTCAATCTACATCAAATCCTACCTCAATTGCACAATATGCAGCTCTTGAAGCTATTGCAGGTGACCAATCATGTATTGATACAATGGTTAGGGAGTTTGAAAAAAGGAGAGATTTTATTGTTAATGAATTAAATGGTATTAAAGGTGTAAAATGTTACAACCCAGAAGGTGCGTTTTATGTTTTCCCGGATATATCAGATGTTATTAAAAATAAAAATTTAAAAGGCTCCTCTGATTTTTCAGCAAAATTGCTTGAAGAGCAGAAGGTAGCTGTTGTTCCAGGAATTGCTTTTGGTAATGACAATCATATAAGATTATCTTATGCAACCTCAATGGAAAATATCAAAGAAGGTTTGAAAAGAATAAAAGATTTTTGTGAAAATGAGTAGAGTAAAAGATGAAATAGAAAAGTTAAGAAAAGAGATTGAGCATCACAACTATTGTTACTATGTTCTTGATAATCCACAGATAAGTGATTTTGAGTATGATAACCTTTTTAAAAGATTAGTTGAATTAGAAGAAAAATACCCTGAATACAAATCTCCTTATTCACCTACACAACGGGTTGGTGCTACTCCTCTTGATAAATTTGAAAAGGTTGAGCATGCAATTCCAATGCTCTCCCTTTCAAATGCTTTTAATCAAAATGATATTTTAGATTTTCATAGTAGAATTTCAAAATTGATTATAGATGAACTGATTGAATATGTTGTTGAGCCTAAAATAGATGGGCTTGCTGTGGAGCTTATTTATGAAAATAATATATTTGTTAGAGGTGCTACAAGAGGAGATGGTATTACAGGAGAGGATGTTACGCAGAATTTAAAAACTATTAAATCTGTACCATTAGTTTTGGACAATGATGATTATAAATTTGAAATATTTGAAGTAAGAGGAGAAGTTTTTTTAAACAAAGAGCAGTTTATAAAAATTAACGAAGAGAGGAAAAAAGAAAATTTACCACTTTTTGCAAATCCGAGAAACTGTGCAGCAGGCTCTCTTAGACAGTTAAATCCTTCTGAAACTGCTAAGAGAAATTTAAATATATTTCTCTATGGAAAAGGTAGGATTGTTGGAGCAGAAATAGAAACGCAATGGGAATTTTTAAATATTTTGAAAAAACTAAAGTTTAATGTAAATCCTTTAATAAAGAAATTTGATAATATTAAAGATGTTATTGAATATTGCCAATATCTTGAAAAGATTAGAGACTCTCTACCTTATGAGATTGATGGTGCTGTTATTAAAGTTAACAGCTTCAAACAGCAAGAAAAACTTGGAAATGTAGCAAGATTTCCAAGATGGGCAATTGCTTATAAATTTAGAGAAGCAGAAGAAATAACTAAGTTGCTTGATGTTAAAGTGCAGGTAGGAAGGACAGGGATTTTAACTCCAGTGGCAATTCTTGAGCCAGTTAACATTAAGGGAGTTGTGATTTCCCGTGCAACACTTCACAATTTTGATGAAATTAAGCAAAAAGATATTAAAATAGGTGATTTTGTTTATGTAAAACGAGCTGGTGATGTAATTCCAGAAGTTATTGGACCTGTTAGGGAAAGGAGAAAGGGCAATGAAAAAGATATAATTGTTCCAGATAGATGTCCAGTTTGTGGTAGTAAAATTTTTAGAGAAGAAGGAGAAGTTAATTTTAGATGTATTTCAGGTTTAAGTTGCCCGGCGCAGATAACAGGTAGAATAAAACATTTTGTTTCTAAAAATTGTATGAATATATCAGGGCTTGGTGATAGAATAGTTGAACTATTAGTTGAGAAAGATTTAATAAAAGATGTTGCTGATATATATTACTTAAAATTTGACGATATTGTTAATCTTGAGGGATTTGCAGAAAAGTCAGCTCTGAATTTAATAGAAAGTATTAATAGTAGCAAAAAAAATAGCTTGTGGCGATTAATAAATGGTCTTGGTATTAGATATGTTGGAGAGGAAATTTCAAAATTACTTGCAAAATATTTTAAGGAACTTAATAAATTGATTATTGCTGATATAGGAGAAGTTGAAAAAGCTATTTATAAACAAGATATTAAAGGAAGCAGAAAATCATTAAAAATTGCTGAAAATATATTAAAATTTTTCAAAGAAGAGCATAATTTAAATGTTATAGAAAAATTGAAAAATGCAGGTGTAAATTTTGTTGAATATGAACTTACAGAGAATAATTCAATACAACCTTTAAATGGCTTTACTTTTGTGCTTACAGGCTCATTAAAAAATTTTTCAAGAAGTGAAGCAAAAAAATTAATAGAGCAGTTAGGTGGCAAAGTTGTTTCTGCTGTTTCAGGGAAAGTAAACTATGTTGTTGCTGGAGAATCACCTGGAAGCAAATATGAAAAAGCAAAAAATATAGGCATTACTATATTAGATGAGAAAGAATTTTTAGAAATGCTTAATAAACATCATTAAATTAAAGGAGGGGGAGCATGAGCAGCAAAAGTTTTGACCCTGCAGCAAGGGAAATGATAGATTTTGGGAAAAAGAATAACTTTGAGTTAGTCTGGGATAGACTCAAAGAGCAGCAGCCACAATGTGGATTTGGTGAGCTTGGTGTTTGTTGTAGAAATTGTGTTATGGGACCATGCAGAATAGACCCTTTTGGTGAGGGACCTGATAAAGGAGTTTGTGGTGCTACAGCTGATACAATAGTTGCAAGAAATATTGTTAGAATGATTGCTGCTGGAGCAGCTGCGCATTCTGACCATGGAAGAAGGCCAGCACTTTTATTAAAGGAGGTTGGTGAAAAAGAGAATAGAGATTATGAAATCAAAGATGAAGCAAAATTAGTCAATGTTGCTAAAAAGTTGGGGATTAATATTGAAAATAAAGATAAATTTCAATTAGCAAAGGAAGTTGCTGAGATTGCATTAAATGATTATGGCAAGCAAGATTCTAATTCTATAAAATTTCTTGAATCATATGCTCCAAAATTAAAAGAAAAACTTGAGCAAATAGAAAAAGCTCTTTATGAAAAAACTGGAAAAATTATGGGAGTTTTGCCAAGAAATATTGATAGAGAGATAGTGGATATTATGCACAGAACTCATATAGGAGTTGATAATGACCCATTATCTCTTATTTTACAAGGTATAAGAGCAGCACTTGGTGATGGATGGGGTGGTTCCTTAATTGCCACTGAATGCCAAGATATTCTATTTGGTACCCCAAAAGTTCACACTGTGTATGCAAATCTTGGTGTGCTTTCACCTGATGAAGTAAATA
Source organism: uncultured bacterium (assembly GCA_964543655.1). Lineage (GTDB taxonomy): Bacteria > DYJV01 > DYJV01 > DYJV01 > DYJV01 > CAZBLP01. The sequence goes on along the minus strand of CAZIZE010000034.1, from coordinate 3,364 downwards.
TTGTAATCCATGGCCATGAGCCTGTATTATCTGAGAAAATAGTGGAGATTGCTTTAAAAAAAGAATTGATTGAATATGCTAAATCTAAAGGTGCTGCTGGAATTAATGTTGCAGGAATGTGTTGCACTGGTAATGAAATTCTTATGAGGCACAATGTTCCAATAGCAGGTAATGAGCTTCATCAGGAGCTTGCTGTTTTAACAGGTGCTGTGGAAGCAATGATAGTTGATGTGCAATGTATTTTTCCAGCTTTGGCAAATTTAACCAAATGTTTTCATACAAAATTTATCTCTACAAGTGATCAGGCTATGTTTCCAGGTGCAGACCATATTCAATTTGAAGAGGATAGAGCAGATGAAATTGCAGAAAAAATAGTAAAAATTGCAATAGAAAATTTTGCAAATAGAGATAAAAGTAAGGTTAATATACCTGAGCATAAAAATGAGGCTATTGTGGGATTCAGTGTTGAGCAGATTTTGGAAGCTCTTGGAGGAACTGTTGAGCCATTAATCGATGCTGTAAAAAATGGGAAGATAAAAGGTATTGTTGGAATTGTTGGTTGTAATAATCCTAAAGTTGAGCAGGATTATTTTCATGTTAACCTTGCTAAAGAGCTAATTAAAAGAGATATTCTTGTTATAGGTACTGGTTGTTGGGCAATTGCTCTTGCAAAAGCAGGATTACTGTCAGTTGATTATGCTAATTTTGCAGGAGACGGTTTGAAAAGTGTATGCAAGGTACTTAAAATTCCACCATTTCTTCATATGGGAAGCTGTGTTGATTGTAGCAGGATGCTTGTTGTTGCATCTGCAATAGCAGATACATTAAATGTTAATATTAGTGACCTTCCTTTATTTGGTTCTGCTCCAGAATGGATGACTGAAAAAGCTGTTTCTATAGGCACATATTTTGTGGCAAGTGGAATACCAGTTCATTTATGGCCAATTCCACCAATTCTTGGAAGTAAAGAAGTGGTTAAAATTTTAACAGAAACAGCAAAAGAAGTTTTTGGCGGATACTTTATAATAGAGGAAGATGTAGAGAAAGCAGTTAATATTATGGAAGCTCATATTCTTGAAAAAAGAAAAGCTCTTGGCATCTAATGGAGAGTAAAATGAACAGATTTGTTATTATAGGATGTGGAAATGCCGGGTTTACAGCTGCTATAAAGCTAAGAGAGATTAATGAAAAATATGACATTACCCTGATTACAGATGAAGATTATCCGCCATATTGCAGATGTTTATTAACATATTTTATAGAAAATAGAGTTTCAAAACGGTTTTTATTTGAGCCGGGGATTGAAAGTTTAAAAAAGTTTAACATTAATTTTATTAAAGGTAAAAAAGTTGAATCAGTTGATGTTGAAAAGCAGAAAATTAAATTAAGTGGAGGAAAAGGAGTAAATTTTTCTAAATTGTTAATTGCAACAGGTGGCGAACCTGCAAAACCAAAATTTAATTACAGAAGAGAATTGCCAATTTTTACTTTAAGAAAGTTTGATGATGCTTTAAAAATAAAAGATAGTTTTAAAAGAGGTGATACAGCCATTGTTGAAGGTGGCGGGTTGGTAAGTTTAAAAGCTTTGCTTGCACTTAGAGAAATTGGCGTAAAGATTAAATGGATAGTTAAGTCTGATTATATATTGTCATTTTTAATTGATAAATTTTCAGGTGAGTTTATTAAGGATATTGTTCTTGAAAAAGGAGGAATAGAGATATTTAATAATGATTCAATTACAGATGTTACTATTAATGGTGATAAATTAATTATAAAAACTGAAAAAGGGAAAGAATTTGAAGCTGCTGGTGTAATTGTTGGAAAAGGAGTTAAAACCACACCATTAAACTTTACAAAAGAGATAAGATTTAAAGATGGATATTTAACAAATGATTTTCTTGAAACTTCAATTTCTAATATCTACGCAGCAGGTGATTGCAATATTGTATACGATATTGCTCATAATAAGAGATGGAAAGTCCCCCTCTGGCCACTTGCAGGGGAGCAAGGAATAGTAGCTGCCTATAATATGGCTTTTGGAAATATTAGAGAATATTTTGGAGCAACTGCTATAAATTCTTTTTCTATTTATGAAAATAATATTATCACTGGTGGGAAGAAAAAAATTTATGAAAATGAAACCATTGATTTCTTTGAAAAGGTTTCAGTTATAAAAGAGGGTAAAATTTTAAAAAAATTTATTTACAAAGATGATTCTCTTAAAGGCTTTGTTCTTGTTAATGATATTAAAAATGCTGGAAAATATTTGTGGCAAATACGTGAAAATAGGAAGGAGGCGTAGAATGAAAGAAATTTTAATTAATATAGAGAAATGTGTAGCTTGCAAAAGTTGTGAAATTGCATGTAGAGTTGAGCACTCAGAAAGCAAAAATTTATTTACAGCTATTTTTGAGGAGAAGTTACCTCAAAAAAGGGTATTTGTTGAATCAAATGACTCCTTAAAAGTTCCACTACAGTGCAGAAATTGCAATGAAAGCCCATGTATTACAGCTTGTATCACAGGTGCTATGTATAAAGATAGTAGAGGCTTTACAATTTGTAATGAAGATAGATGTATAGGCTGTTTTATGTGTGTGATGGTTTGTCCATTTGGAATAATTAATATTAGTAGATATGAAAAGAAAGTAGTTAAATGTGACAGGTGTCCAGACAGGGATATTCCTGCATGTGTTAATGCCTGTCCAACAGGAGCTTTAATGTATGAAAATGTAGAAAATTTTTCAGCTAATAAAAGAGAAGGATTTGTTGGTAACATTACACTAAATCTTTGTTAAAAAGAATTGAGGTGATAGTTTGAAAATTAATGAAATAAGAAAAATAGCAAAAAAAATGGGGATAAACTCTTTTGGATTAAGTAAAATAGTGTTAATCAGGAAAATTCAGGAGAAAGAAGGAAATTTTCAATGTTTTGCAACTGATAGAATATTAAATTGCCCTGAAGATAATTGTCTCTGGAGGGATAATTGTAAGATTTTATTTAAAAATAACCATCTTTAAACCTAATAATACAATTTTCTACTTGAAATGACATTTGCAGCATTCTTAACTTATTGTTATTAAAACATTTTTCAATGTTAAACTATGAACGTTGAACCGTAAGCTTGTATAAGAACGCTTGTAATAAATTGCTGTTGGGTTTTAAATTTGCTTTTGTATAAAACCTTTGCACAGTAAAAAATGGTAAAAATTAATCCAATAGATAAGTAAATAAAAGTAACTATTTATAATGGATTCTTCTCCTTCGTACAACTCAGGGTCAGAATGACTTTTTGAGGTCATTCTGAAAGTGCGTAGCGACTGAAGAATCCATAAGTTATTATTATAAAATAAAAATTTTAGCATA
>CAZIZE010000033.1:0-37426 GCA_964543655.1 uncultured bacterium | reverse complement strand
AAAATAATTTAACTTCTTTTTGACTTTATTTGAATTTTAATTATTCCTGAAAATATTACCACTATTATTGCAAATACAAAGAGCATTAAATACCACTGAATTCCTGAACTTGTTGCTTGAGAATCTTCTTTTTTCTTAGTTTCTTCTTTTAATTCATAACCTTTTACTACTTTTTTAGTCTCTGTTTTACCGTTTATATTTTTACTTTTCATATTTTTAACTATGTTTGATATTTTTTTAAGCAATTTTTCACGATCTTTTAATGATTTTTTTAATGATTTACCCATAGCTTTTGTGATTATTGCTTTAAATTTTTGCACAAGTTCAGGACTCATTACACCTGGAAGGGAAATTATGTTAACTACCATTTGATTTAAAGCAGGATTATTACAGGTATGATCACAACACGCAACTCCTCTGTTTATAACATTTAGAGCGTATTCAACGGATAATTTTTGCAATATTTTTTTATCTGCCTTCCAATATCCTTTTCTAATAGCTTCAAGCATTCTTGCAGTAATAGATTGATATGCCCATGGATTTTCTTTTTCAAAAAATTTTTTTAAACCAAGATTGTATTTATCTTTTACATAAACATCAAATGTTTCTTTCCATTTTCTCTTTCCAATTGAATCTGGAACAGTTACCTGCCAACCCCACATATAATCAACAAAATTACTCATTTCTTTTGCACCTGCATAACCTTCTTTCTTCATTGCTTTTATCCATGCGGGATTAGTGTATCTCATTCTAAATTCTTTGCCAATAGTTTTATTAATATCTTCAACATAGACTTTTTGAGAATTTTCACTTCTTGAAATGTAAAGTTCTGGAGTTTTTCCTGTAATAGATTTAATTGCAAGCACTGCTCCACCAGCATATTGAAACATATCATCATTATCCATTGTCCCATATAGATTACTTGATAAAGTATGAATAACAGTATCTACATTTTTTAAATTCTCTTTAAACAATTTTTTTAAAGGCTTCCCCCAATATTTAGTTGAATAGCCATAGGAAAGTCTGTTAATATAAACAGCAGCAATTTCAGAGCTGTTGTCCCATAATCCAGAACTTCCAGTTAATTTTGCTACCATTGTTCCATATGCACCTGGCGGTTCACCAAATATTCTTATGTTAGATAAAATTTTTGCTTCTTTCCTATTATAACCTTTTTTAATTAATGTTTTATATAATGTTTCTGAGTTCTCTTTTAAAAAGTTTTCAATATCTCTCTGTTTTACAGCTAAATTAATAGCTTTATCAAGAAGTTTAATTAAATTTGGAAACATATCTCTAAATAAACCAGATGGCTGCATAACAACATCTATTCGTGGCCTTTTTAAAATATTTCCTGGTATAACAGCAACTCCTTTTACTCTCCCTCTTGAATCCCATACCGGTTTTATACCCATATAATACATTGCCTGGCTAACAGCTATGCCTTCATCTCTACAAGTTTCAACACTCCATAAAATAATTTCAACCTTTTTGGGATAATGATTGTTATGTTCTTTTCTAAATTTAAAAATACTCTCATTTACAAGTTTTTTACCAAGGTTGTAAGCTTCTCTTGAAGGAATTTTGCTTGAATCAAATGCATAAAGATTTCTACCTGCAGGTAACGCATCTGGAGATCGGAGAGGGTCATTACCATGGCCCGGGGAGATATATTCTCCATTTAGTCCTTTTAATAGATTATTTATTTCATTTTTAGCGCTCTGTTTTAAAATATTATAAAAATATTTAGATGAATTTTTTTTGTAATTAGGATAAGTTTTTGCAAGTAATGAAGCAAAATCTTTTGCACCTTTATTGCTAATTTTACCAAAGGTGTGAAGCCCATAAGGCAAGGTTTGCTCTTTTAAATCAATTAGATAATGTTCTATTTTTTCAACAGCATCAGGTGTGATTTTTCTTAATCTAAGATCTCTATTAATTCCTGTTGCTTTTGTAAGCTCTTTAATCTCTAAGAATTTTTGTCTTGCAAGCTCTTTATCCTTTGTAAGAGCAATGCTGTATTGCTGTATTTTATCTGCAAGTTTAAGATATTTTCCAAAAAGGTTACCTTTTTTCATAACAGGAGTAAGATGGCTAATAATTATACCTCTTCCTCTTCTCTTTGCCTGAATTGCTTCTCCAATGTCATCCATTACATAAGGATAGAGAACAGGAATATCCTGTACCAAATAATCACCATAATCCCAGTAAATAGTTCCAACCTGCTTGCCTGGTAGCCATTCTTGAGTACCATGTGTTCCAAGGTTAATAATTGCATCTGCTTTGAAAATCTTTTTTAACCACAAATAAACAGCAATATATTGATGATGAGGAGGCAAAGTTACATCATGATACATTTTTAGTGGTGATTGCCCCCATCCTCTTGATGGTTGTGGTAATATTATAATATTTTTACTAATTTTTACCATTGGAATAATAAAATTATTTTTGTAAACCATAATTTTACTATCTTCAGGCTTTCCCCATTTTTTTAAAACAGGATTTATGAAATTTGTAGGAACATTTTTTATCCATTTTTTATATTTTTTTATTGGCAATAATACAACTTTTCCACTGCTTACAAGTTTATCAATTTCACCAGGAGCATAATTACCAACATTTCTACCAGAAAGGAGCATTTCTGATTTTAATGTATTATAGTTAAGTTTCACCTTTGCAGGTATGTTGTAACCATGTTTTCTTAATGAGTTTAAAATAACTGACAGCGATTTCATAACATTTAAATAGCTTGCACCTATATTCTGTTTTCCTGGGTGATGATTGTAATAAAATATAGCGATTTTTTTATCTCTGTTCGGTTTTATTTGAAGATTCCTCATAGCTTTAATTCTTTTTATTAACCATTTAACTTGGTAATTAATTGTTTGACTCACAAATATATCTTTTTGAGTGTAAGGATCAAATATCCTTTCCTTTGATGCTATTACAGTAGGTTCTATAATACCTGCAAGCTCAGGAAGGGCAACTTGAAATGAAACTTCAAATGGTGTTAGACCTTTATTAGATAAAGCCCAAACTGTTTCTGATGTTTGAAATAATGATATTCCATTATACACTGGAACGTTTAATTTTGAAAGAGTAGTTTTACCCTTTTTATCAAGGGACGCAGAAAATTTGAAAGATATTCCTATTAATAAATCAACTTTATGAGGCAAAAGAAATTTTTTTATTGCAAGATAATCTGGAAAACTGTAAAGAACAATTACATTAATCCCAGCCTTTTCAAACTGTTTTACTAAAGAAGTAATCATTCTATTATTCACCATAGGTCTGTAATATGTAATTCCCACCCAGAAACCATTTTTTTTAAAATGATGACTTGATTTGTACCAATTTAAGTAATCTTTGTAATCTGTAAATAGCTTTTTACTATCAGGATGTGCTATAAAAACTTGTTTTAGAAGAGTAGGTTTTGCTATTTTAAATTTTGTTTTATTTTCTAAGTTCATTACATATTTTATAAGATTTTCACTGTTTTGTAATTCAGGAAATGAAAAATATTCTAAGATATTTTTATCAAAGATTAATTTATTATTAAATTCTGTTGAATAACCACCATTAGGCGCTCTTAAAGAGAAAATTTTTTTGTTAGATGGAATAATTTTTATTATTCTTTTTGTAGAGGGATACATTGTGTCTATAAGAAATATAGAGTATTTTGATAAAAATTTCGTATTAACTTGAGAGAAATTTTTTCTAACAACAAAGGTAACATTTTGAGATATATTTTTATCTGGATTCTGTATTGATATATTTTTTATTGCTTTTGAGAGAACTCCGCTATATGGCTCACCAATTAGAAACAAAATTTTTTTGTATGATTTTGCATTTGCAAAATTACAAAAATAAAAAACTATAAATAAAATATAAAAAAATTTTTTCATTTTTCAGGGATATAAATAATTTTGCCATTTTTTAATCTATAAGCAGTGCCAAGTTTTTCACCTTCACCTTCTCCAATCTTTTCAGTAGCTTTATAAGCTTTAATAATTTTCCCTTTTTTCATAATAATTTCAAGTTTACCATTACTATCCTTTTTCATTATAGTAATTTCAGATTTGTTACTGAAAAAATCTGTAATATGATAAACACTCATAACTGTTAGTAATAAGCTTACAATGAACACAAGCCCTACATCAAAAAGGTTTGCAACACCAGAAAGGGGATCTTCTGATGCCTGAATTTTTTCAGAAAATCTTCTTTTTTTTATAAATTTCATTTACTTTCTCCTAAATAATTTCCATTTAATTTTGCAATGGTTTCTGTAAAAACCTCCATATTTTTCATATCTTCTTGAATCCATCTCTCTTTAATTGACCCATAAAAGAATGCAACTACTCCTAAGCCCAAGCCAACAACGGTAGTTGTAAATGCTATAATTAGGCTTGAGGAAAGTTTTGTAATATCACCCTGGCCAAGAGAGGCAAGACCTGTACCCATAGGAATTAATGTCCCCATTAACCCAAGGCTGGGACCAATTCTAATTACCATTTTTATTTTATCAAGTTCCTTTAACATATTTAATTCTTTTTCCTGAAGAAGATTTTCCACTTTAATTTCAAAAAGTTTATCTTTTAATGAAATAAGTTCATTTAATCTTTTAAAATATGATTTTACATAAAGTGAAAAATATTCAAAATATTCTTCTGGTATTTTCTTTTTTTCTGCAACTCCATCAAGTAAAAGGTTTATATTTACTATTTTTTTTAATTTTTTTCTTTCAATCCATTCAGAAAGCAACATCCCTGATATGAAAAGCATCCATAGTAACAGAAAAACAAGTAAAAACATAACAGGGATTAGAAGAGATGATGAAATAATGTAGATAATTGTTTGCAATAGTGCACTGAAGTTCATTTTAATCTCCTTTTATTTACATAAAATCCCATTAAAATTATTGTAATTGCAAAAAAAAATAAGATTAACCAGTTCTTGTCAAATGTAAAATGAATTTTAGAATAACTGGCAAATCTGTAGATTCTATTTACCTGAGAAAAAGCAGGTGCAAAGCAGTAAGTTATTAAAAAATAGCAACCAATACCTATTAAAGAAAAACCAAGAAGATCATTAATATATTTGACTTTTAATATTTTTGAAAATAAAAATAATGCTGATATTGTAATAAGTTGCAATAAAATAAAACCCAAAAAGAACATTATATTATAAGAAAAATTGTATTTTCCAATAAATTTAATTAAAAAAGATATTGCAAGAAAAATAACAATTGAGCATAAAGGACAGGGAAATATTAACATTAAATATGCTTTTGAGTTTTCTTCAAATTTGGTAAGCACACTTATTCCCCACCATAGCATTCCAATTGCAAGTATAAAATGGAGCAACATTCCTGTTTTCAAAAAACCTTCAAAATATGAGAAGTAATTTAAAATATTTATTTTTACAAGAATAAAATAACTTAAAGAGAAAAGAATGAAATAAGATAAAAATGTAGATAATATTATAAAAAATTTTCTTTTATCATTTTTAAAAAAAATATAATACAATCCTATCCCAGATTTAATGGCAAATATACTTAGAGTAAAAATAATTCCAAGTATTAATGATTTAATCTCCATAAATCACCAAGTTTAAAATATTATCAATGCAATAATCAATTACAGGTGGATAGTTAGTTTCCTTAATATTTTTCATATGTTTTGATATATTTAATATTTTGTAACTATTTATTAAATGATAATTATAACTATCTGAAAGAGCAAAACATGTCTTTAAATAATCTGCATATTTTTTGTTTAAAAGTATATTTTGCAATTTTAACATATTTTCTTTTAAATTTTTCTTATTGTAATTACTACATATTTTCGATAAATTAAAGAGTCTTATATTTCTTTCCTCAAGCCTTTGGAAAATATTTCTATTTGCAATAATTCTATTCTGTTTTAAAATTGCCTGTTTCACAGAAATCCTTACAAGATTTGCAAGTATTTGGGCAAATTTTGAATGCCCTCCTGCTATATCTTTTTTCCTTCCATTTCCAGATACAATAATTATATTATCTGTTCCGGTACCAGTTGCTTGATACTTTATGGGATTATAGGAGCTTCTAATATCAAGTTCTTGAAGAGCCTCTGTTTTCCCCTCTGTAACAGTTATAAGAGTTCTTGCCATAGCTCTATTACTTAATTTTAAATTTGTTAAAACAATTATATTAATTGTACCATGATTAATAAATATACCCTTTTCATAACCACATCTCATTGCATTTGAGCGAACACCAGCTGTTGCAAAGACTTCCAATTTAATATCTTTAAATTTAGCAAAATTGTAAGCAAGATTTTTCATATTAGCACCAGTATATAAAAGAGAAGAATTTCTTAAGTTAATGCCAAGAGCTGTTGCAACTTCCTGTTTAAATTTTTTAAAATTTTTGTGCCCCTCATTCCAGCGAGGAGGAACAAGATAATGATTTCCAACAAACTTTACTTTTCTAAAGCCATCAAGTGTTGAAAGAATTTTTTCAGGGTTGTTAAATTGTATTAAAAGTGTTTTATGTGGAAAATCGTTTATAATTCCAGATACAAGATTGATTGACTTAACAAAATTAAAATTGTTTTTAAGAGGCTTTTTGTTTAAAATTTTATGCTTTGTAATAATATTTTTTTCTTTAAAAAATTCGTCTCCATATATGGTGGCACTTAACCATTGAATAAAATAACCTGTGTAAATTGAAGGTCTGCATGTTAAAACACATGGAAAAGTAAAAATTCTATTGTATTTTACAGCATTAACATCTCTCCAGCCTTTTTGTTGAAAAAAATTATGAAGATAATTTTTGTCATTTCCACAAACATAAATTATATCAGGATTAAATTTTTTCCATTCTTTTAATGAAATTTTATAAATATCACCTTTTTCCTTTGGAATAAAAGGAATTCCACCTGCTCTTTTAATCACATCAATTTGAAAAGAATTCTTTCCAGGCACATATCCTCTACCCATAATTCTTATAACCCTTTTTCTCTTATTTATAGGTATAAATTTTAATTTCTCCTGAATAAGAGCTATCTCTTTTTTTATTTTAGTGATGATTTCTTCTGCTTTTTTCTGTTTTTTGAAAAATTTTCCAAGAAATTGAATGTTTTTGAAAATATCTTCAATAGAATGAGCATTTAAAATAATAATTCTTGCTTTATTTTCAAAATGATTAATTACATTCTTATGAAATTTTGCACAGAATATTAGGTCAGGATGCAGCTTAGAAATTCTTTTTATGTCAGGAGCAAAAAAACCTCCTACTATTGTTTTTTTTGTAGCTTCAAATGGCACAGTATCATGATAGGTTACCCCTACCACTTTGTTTCCTTCACCAAGTGCAAACAGCATCTGGGTTATAGATGGATTTAGGGAAACTATTCTGTTGTAGTCAGCATATAGAAATTTTGTAAAAAGTATCATTAAAAAAAAGATAATTAATATTTTTTTCATTTTACACCTCTCTTTATAATTTACCAATTATAATTAATAGATAAATAGAAACTCCTACCTTTTAGTGGATAGTATGGTGTTTTCGGAACATTGTATCCAGCAGCATAAGCATACATATCTTGATTGTTGGTAAAATTTTTAACAGTAATGCTAAATTTCAAATGTTTGGTGTATGAGTAGATAAAACCAGTATTAAATATTGTATAATCATTGTAATAGTAATAACCACCATCGTCAAAATAGTTTTTGCCTACTTTATTACCATCAATCCAGTAAGAAAATTTTTTTAGATTAAGCTGTATTCTCATGTATGCTGAATTTTCTGGCCTATTTGGTAAAGGTTTGTTTTTTTTATAGCCAAATTGTCCTGATTTTGCATCAAGTTTGGAGTAATTCATTATTATATTGATTATTTTAAAATTGAAATTTAATAATACTTCATATCCCTTTATTTTAGCATTTTCAATATTTTTATATTTAGAGTATCTTTCATTTACCATTACAAATTCAATAAGATCTTTCACATAATTATTAAAATAGGTAAAATCTCCTGAAATAGAAAAAGGGTATTTATTGAAATAGTAATTAAAACCAAAACCATAATCTCTGTTAATACTATTTTCAGGTTTTAATCCTTCACTTGAAAGGAGAGTGGCTCCATCACCAAATTTTTCGTAAAAATTAGGAAATCTGAAAAACTTTCCATAATTAAATTTTATATATGGATTAAAAGATGTTATAAAAGGTAAAAAATATTTAACTCCTGCTGACTTAGAGTTTTTATTAAAATGTGATTTTACATTACTGTTATAATTGGTATCAGTAATTATATTTTTTCTAAACACTGGCTCTATTATCAAACTTTTTTTGAATAAGAAAAATTTATTTGAAATAGTAAGATCAGTTTCTTTCCTGTTGTATTTTGAATCAATTAAAAAAGAAGTATTAGGTGTAAAATCTGTTTTTAAATTTTCAAAATTTTTTGTTAAATAAAATTTAAAATTTAAAAGATTATTTTTTGATAAATCAAATGAAAAATTAAAACCATTTTTGTGTGTATAATAGGCTGATTTCAATAAACTATACATTCCAAGAGCATAATGAGGATTGTTAAAATATTTTCTTTCTCTGCCAATGTATCCTTGAATGCCAAAAATAGCATTTTTGTAATTATATGAATATGAAAGTTCAACTTGATTTCTGATTCTATTTAATGATGCATCTGTATCGCTACTTTCAGTATCTCTTGCTGGAGCAGCTCCAGGTAATTCTTTGTGTTTGTAGAAATGTCTATAAGTAATATTTAAAATAGAGGTATTAAAAATTTTTCTCAAATTATACAAAATATTTTTCTGGTTATAATAATTGTTTCTCCTGTGTGCGTGATAATCATCTGTTTTATTAAAAGGAGTGTTGTCATCATTATAATAAGGATAATCTTCTGTACTTCCTTCAAAAGATATATTAAGGAAATTGTTGAAATTTTTAAAGTTATAATTAATATTGTTTTCCATTTGATAAAATTTAAAACTACCATATGAAAGCCTACTATTAAACATGGAAGAGCGCTTTTTTGTTATAATATTAATAACGCCTCCAATACCAGCTCTACCAAATTTAGGAGGAATATTTCCTCTGTAAATTTCTATTTTTTTTATATCTTCCACTGGAATTGTGCTAAGATCAACACTGCTCTCTCCACCATTATTTACAAGTATGCCATCAATATACACAAGCACCTGAGATGAAGTGCTTCCCCTTATAGATATAGTAGTATATGAACCTCGTCCAGCAAGAGATGTTACATGAACTCCAGGCGCTGTTTCAAGAAGCTCACCAAGGGTTTTCTCTTCAAATTTATGCTTTTCAACATTAATTACTGTTTTTGTGTAAGGACTTTTTTCTAATTGAGAATATTTAGATGACTGCACTATTATATCTGGAAGAATATAAAAATTTGCAGAAAATATGCTTGTATAATATAGAGTTAAAAAAATTATTATAATTATAAACCAATTTCTATAATGCATCATTTTCTTCCTTTTTAAAAGTTCTCTCCGGGATAAACCCGGAGAAAATTTTTAATAATTGTAATCAGAACCTATTTTATAAGGAGGGTAGCCAAGATCTGTATCTAAAATTTTCTTAACAACTTTTCCATTAGTATCAATAAAAACAAGTGCTCCCTGCTGCAAAATTTCTTTTACCTCTTTAGTTTTATAGTCTATATCTGCTTTTCCTCTGTCAGCAATTACAAGATAACCACATACAAAATCTAAATCAGGTACATAGCCAGAAGCAGAATAGATTGCTGTGGTATTTAATCCAGCTTTTGTGGAATCATTATATTTTTCTACATTGTCGATCATATATACATTGTAAGGCTGTCCCCATCCAGCATTTGTTACCAAAAACAATTCTCCTTCTGGTGTGATAACAAAATTTTTTATGTATTCAGTAGATGAACCTGAAACAATTGGTGAGATTACAAAATTGCTATCTAATGAATAATCTGAAAGATTTATTCTATAAATTTTGCCAATTGGGTTGGAGTAGTCGCCCATAGATAAGAAGTATAGATAATTTCCAAAAATTTGTAGAGATCTTGGAGAATATGGAACTTTAATAGATTTAGTAACAGTATCATTTGTTGTATCTATAACAAGAATCATGCTTTTATCAGGAGTGGCATCACCATAATATGTTCTCGCTCTATCAAGTGATACATACAATTTGTCACCTGTCATTAACATTGCTTCTGCACCAATATATTTATTTTGAGTACCATTGTCAGCAGTATATAAATATGGAGTTAAATCAATTGTGCCAAGCTCATTTCCATTTTGGGGATTAAAAATAAGTATTGAATTATCAAAATAAGTTGTAAGGTATGCTTTGGAATCGCTTGAAAATGCAATACTGTGTGGATTCTGCCTATTAATAGTATAATTGGCAATAGTTGTTTTAGCTTTTGTCTGGTCAAGTGTTGTTGATGTTTGGTCTATTTTATATACATACCATGTGGAAGTATTACCACTATTAGGTGCATCAACAACAAAAATATAATCACCATAAACATAAGCTCTTATATCTCCACCAAGAGAATATGTATTTAACTGTTTATACGCTGTTAGATTGTTTAGGTCAACTATTGAATACATTCCTGTTTGATAATTATATGATTCTGTAGCTATTGGTAAGTAAGGAATCTGACAAGAGCTTGATATATCAAGGTTTATGGATTTTGTAGAAAATACAGCATAAAGGTTATTTTTATATATTCCTTCAAAAGTTGTCCAATCAGCATCAGTTAAAGCTTTAAGCAACGTATTATTGTCACTCCATACATACCAATTATCTTTTGTGAGCTCATAATTTTTACCAGGTTTTAATTTAACAATACCTACAATGCCATCTTTTGCAAATTGATTAACTGAAACAATATTTAGGTCTGATTGAAATACATTCCATCCTGATTTAATATTCAAAGTTTCAGCTTTTAAAGAAATACTACCTATAATCAATAAACAAGCAATTATAAATAAATAGAATTTTTTTACCATGATATTACCTCCTTTATTTTATTCAATTATTTTAAATTGTTGAGTACCTTCTGGTGTTATTAAAAACCAGTTATTATTAATATTTTCAATGGTAACATTATCAGAAGATTTGTTTAATTTTTCCTGCTCTTCTATGGTTAAAGCTCTAAATTTTAAGTCAGGAGAAACCTTTATTTCTTTTCCATCATTTGTTGTTAAAGTAAGAATGCCGGTATATCTATCAAACTGCCAATTTTGAAGAGAACCATTATTAATATATTTATCCAGCCAGGTCTCTATATATTTCATTCCTATAAAATATGGTGCCCAAAATTCTGCACTTCCATCTGTATAAGTAGCTGTGATTCCAGCAACTCTATTTTTTAAACTAACAGATAATGTAAGTTGTGATGGTTTATTTTCAGATTGTGAAATCATGCCACTGAAACAGGAGGCTATTTTAATAGTTGTTCCACTATTATCTTTCCATGAAGCTGTTAATATACCATCTTCATCTATGTTGGCTGAAAAAGAAGGTAGAGAATCTTTAATGGATGCAAATAACGAGTCAATTTCATTAATATTATATGGAGCTGGAGATAATATAATGTTTATACCATTTTGTTTTATTAAAAATTCGCCATTTCTCAACAACTTAGCATTATTATCTGCTGTAAAATTATTTGCATCACCAAGCAGAATATCTTTAATAATTGTATAAAATTTAACACCTTTAATATCAAATTGAATTGCTCCTGTGTTTGTCACATCTGATTTGATATCTTTAATTCCAGCACTTTTCAAAGTATCTGTGACAATATCAGCTGGCGTTACCATATTGCCACTTTTATCTACCATAATAGGAAAAGATGGAGAAGGTACATTCATGTTTACATTAATATTGTTAGTAGTGATTTTTACATCAGGAACAACTTGCTTTATGGAAATATCTTTATTTACACTATTAGTAATATTCTTAATTGTATTCTCATCAAAGATTACACCTTTGCCAAAATCTATATTTTCTATATTATCTGAATCTATTTTTACATTTTGAAGGATAACATTTTCAACTTCAATCTTCCCATTTAATGGTTTTATAGTAACATCTTTTACTTCAGGTAGAACTTCTTTAAGTTTTTGTTCTACATCAGAGCTTTTCTCCAAATTATTAATATCCACATCACCTTTGAGACCGCCTAAAATTTCTCCACCTACTATTTTAAAATTTTCAGGAATTTTATTATCTTTAAATAAAACAGGCTTTTCAGAAGTTGAAAGATTAAATTCAACTCCTTTACCCAATTTCTCACTGTTTATTTCAATATAATTCTCTGTATTAGCAGCTATATTATCATCACTAATAACTTCATCTATATTAATTTGTGTTGTGTATTCTTTTTCTTCTGGATTTTCTATTGGTGTGGAAGTAATAATAGCTCCTCCACCTCCAGTAGATGCTGTATTACTAACTTTATAAGTAGATGCTTCATTAAAATTTGCATCAAAATTACCATCTTTTAGATAACCAGTTGGCAATAAGCAATTATTTTCACAGAAAATTCCGGGGCCTAACCATATTTTGTATGTATCATTGTTAAGATTTTCAATAGCAAAATCACAAGAGAGATTTCCATTGCTAAAACTGCAATTTGAAATATGACCTATTTGTGAACTTTGAGTGCCAATTGCTGCTACCCATAATCCAATGGTGCCATCTGATTGATAAAAGCAGTTTGCAAGCTGGGTTTCTGAGATATTTTTAAAATTAATTTTACCAGTTATCTCATTATTATTAACATTTATTTCACTTAAAGTATTTTCTGATTCAACATTGCTTACAGTATAAACATCAGCATTATTAATTGAAACATCAACATGTTCTTTGCTAATATAGCCATTTGGAATTAAACAATTATTTTCTGAATAGATTCCTGGGCCAATCCAAATTCTGTACCTATCATTATTAAGGTTATCTATTTCAAAACTACATATTAGTTTGCCATTATTGTATGAACAATTTGATATATTGCCAATTTTTGAATTCTGCAATCCTATGGCCGCAACCCATAAACCAATTGAACCATCAGATTGATAAAAACATGTTGAAAGCTGGTGTTCAGAAATATTGTTTATAGCAATTTTTCCTGCAATTATATTATTATTTACAGTTATATCTGAGAAAACTGGTTCTAAGCTTGCAACTTCATAAATGGAGGCGCTATTTATAGTTGATTGATTATCGACATATCCATCCTTTACATATCCATCTGGTAATGGACAATTTTTTGAAAATATTCCAGGGCCTATCCATATTTTATATTCATCATTTTGTAAATTATCAATTTCAATATTACAATTCAGCTCATTATTAGAATAGTTACAATTTGAAATAGAGCCAATTTGGGAATAATTTTCTCCTATAGCAGCAATCCATAATCCTAAAGAGTCTCCATTTTGAAAATAACAATTTGTAGTTAAATCTGATTCTGAAATACCAGAAATTTTTAATACCCCACTTATTTTTGAATTATTAGCAGATAAATTA
Organism: uncultured bacterium; assembly: GCA_964543655.1. Classification (GTDB taxonomy): domain Bacteria; phylum DYJV01; class DYJV01; order DYJV01; family DYJV01; genus CAZBLP01. The sequence continues at coordinate 23,869 of CAZIZE010000033.1, read as the reverse complement.
GTAATAATTTTAGGGGTTTCTGCTAATAAATAATTTGAGCAAAATAGTAATGTTAAAAATATTAGAAGTTTTTTATACACTTCTTTACCTCCTCAATTTTTTCTTTTTAAAAATAGTAATTTCTCAAATATTAACGATTACCACCTCCTTCCAAATTAATTTTCAAAAAAAAATTTTTGGGATAAGAGGTGAATGGTTTGAAAAGGTAAAAGAATCATATATACCACTCAGCCTCTAATCCCCGAGAGATAATATGCAGGTAGGTCTTCCGACTTGTCAGGTTACCAGATTCTGATTAAGATCTTTGCCTTCCCAATATGCCAGCATACACCAAACATATCAGTGACAAAGAATCAGAATCTTCCGGCAAATTACCGGACTGACTCACGGCTGCGGGGACAGTGTGGGATTCTCACCCTCTTCCCTGAACCTGCGAGTGAGCAAATAATAAAAAATAAAAAAAAATGCAAGAAAAATTTTTATGAAATTTTAAACGTTATATTACGAAATGGTAAAAAATTATACAATAGATAGGTGAGTAAAACTAAATATGGTTATAATACAACTTTCTACTTTAAATTATATCCTCAATATTCTTAAGTTATTGTTATTAATTATCTTTCAACTTTGAGGTATGGACCTTAAACTGTGAACTTGTATAAAGGATTGTTCATTTTAATCTGAATAACTTTTTGGGAATATTCTAACGAAATGAAACAATAGAAAAATTTATAACCTGTTTATATTAAAAAAATATCTTAATTCTAACTCCGAATTTCAGGCTTCAAACTACCTCCAATTATTAATTTAAATAATTTTTTTCCACAAAATTTTTTTCATCATTAATATTTTTAATTTTTCCGTTTAATTTCAGCTCAATAATTTTTTCAAATATTTCTTTAAACAGTGGTGAAGGTTTTAAACCAATGGCAATAAGATCATGACCAGTTAAATCTGGCTTTACAAATCTGTTTTTAATTAAAAATTCTACAATATATTGTTTTACACGTTCTGTTGTTGATCTGGCTATGCAGAAAAGCAAGCTTTCAATATGTTTATTTTTCAAAAGATTATACCTTTTGTAAGGAGTGGAGTTTTTATCCATAACAAGCTCTTTTAATATAATATCCATTTCATTTAATATATTTGCAACTTTTGCACAATGTTTTTCATTTAAACCAATGGTATCGCATGTTTCAATTACATCCTCTCTTTTTAATTTGTAAACAAAAGCCATTAAAAATAGAATCCACTGCTCTAAATATTCTGAAGGAAAAGTTAATTTATGCCAATTGACTATCTCTTCTAATTCAGTAAGCAATTGAAAAAGTTTATGATTCACATTGGTTTTTGGAAAAACAAATTTGAGAAGTTTATATCTGTTTAACATTTCAATAATTTCTCTTACTTTTTCTTCTTCAAAAATAGCTTTTAATTCATGAGCAATTCTTGATTTTGGAACAGTATTGAGTAACTTGAGACTTTGTGCATTTTTAATAAGGGTTTCTGTTTGTTTACCAATGGTAAAGTCAAATCTACATGCAAACCTAAAAGCTCTGAAAATTCTCGTAGGATCCTCTACAAAACTTAAGTTGTGAATTATTCTTATTTTTTTATCTTTTAAATCTTTTACGCCACCAAAAAAATCTATTAATTCACCAAAGTTCTTTTTGGTTATATCTATAGCAAGAGTATTAATAGTAAAATCTCTTCTGTAAAGGTCCATTTTTAAAGAGCTCTTTTCAACTATTGGAAGACTCCCGGGTTTTTCATAATATTCCAATCTTGCTGTTGCAAGGTCAAAAACAAGGCCATCTTTAAAAAAAATTTTTGCTGTTTTAAACTTTTCATAGGTTCTAATTTTCTCAATAATATCAAGGTGGTGCAGCAGATATTTAGCAAAAGTTATCCCATTACCCTCAATAACAAGATCAACATCAAAATTTTCTCTTCTGAGCATCAGATCCCTAACAAATCCACCAACAACATAAACACCATATCCTAATCTATCAGCAACTGCTCCAAGTATTTGAAATTTAGAAAGAATAGACTCGTCTACTTCACCTTTTAATAATTTTTTTACATCTTTTTCTATTGTTCCACTTTCAATATAATTATTTTTGTTTTCAATGTTGTAAATTGTTTTTAAAATATCTGTCCGTGTAATAACCCCAACAACTTTACCATTGGTTACAACTGGGAGAAGACGCTGATTTTCTTTTAAAATAATATCCTTAATTTTTTCAAAGTTAGTGTTTGGAGCAACAGTATTAAACTCTTCAAGCATATATTCCTTTACTTTAAGTTCTTCAAGATTATGATAGATAGCTTTTCCAACAATTTGCCTTGTAATTAATCCTCTGAGTTTACCATCTTTTTCGCATATAACAGGTAATACATTAATATTGTATCTATTTAAAATTTCATTGGCAAAAAGTATGTTGTCATTCTCTGTAATGGTTATAACAGGTGATGTCATTATCTCTTTGGCTGTTAAAGAAATTTTGTCAAGAGTAAGAAGTAGAGCTTTAATAGAATTATAAACTTCAACTACTGTTTTCTCTTTTATTACAGCAGAAGCAGCAGAATCGTGTCCACCACCACCAAAATATTCTGCAATATATTTTACACTAATCTCATGAGCTGAGCTTCGGCATATAAGATAGATTTTACTTCCAAGCCTAAGGATAGCAATAACAACAGGAAGATTTCTCATGTCTTTAAACTTATGAACAGCAACAGCAATTTCAGGGATATAATTATCTTGAGAAGCAGTTACAATAGAAATACTGACACCTCTAATATTAATTACTTCTTCTGTTTCAATGAACTGTTTTAATATTTCAACCTGTTCAATTGTAATATCATGGTACAGAATATCTCTAACAGTATTGAGATTTGCTCCATGTTTTAATAAAAATGCAGCAGAGTAATAGTCATCTTCTGTTGTTGTGTTAAATGTAAGATTGCCCGTATCTTCATAAATTCCCATCATTAAGGTAGTAGCTTCTTCAGGAGTAAGTGAAATTTGCTTTTGCTCCAAAAACTTTACTAAAAGAGAAGTGCAGGCACCTATTTTTTTTATAAATTTATGCTCTGTTTCTATTTCATTTTCTTCAAGATGATGGTCATATACAATTATTTCAACATCTTTTTTATTTATAATTTCAGAAAAAATTCCAATTCTATCTTTCCTTGATGTGTCCACAATAATAAGTTTTTTAACTTTTTGAATATCCACTTCATTAATATCAACAATATCAAGGGAGTATATAATAGTTTGAATGAAAAAGTTTTTCATACTCCTTTCTTTATTACCAGGAAGAACAATGTACGCATTGGGAAAAAGTTTTTTAGCTGCAATTGCACTGGCAAGAGCATCGTAATCTGGATTGAAATGGGTTGTGATTATTTCCATTAGGTGAAGTTATTATGTTATTATTGGATTGTCAATAAAAAAATTTAAAAATAAAATTGATATGTTTTTTTAAATAGAGTATAATATTAGTTCAGGATTCAATTTTATTATAATTTTTAAGAGGGAGTTTTTAAATGGCACGAATAGGTATTGATGTAGGAGGTACTCACACAGATGGTGTGTTAATTGATAATAACACCATTGTGAAAAAAACTAAAGTTTTAACCACTCATAATAACCTTCAAAAATCAATTGAAGAAGTTATTGATGATCTGTTAAAAAACTATTCTACAGAAAAAATAAAAAAAATAACTTTAAGCACTACTTTAACAACTAATCTTATTCTTGAAAAGAAATTACCTGCTACTGGATTGATTATTTCTGGGGGGCCCGGTATAGCTCTTGAAAATTTTAAAAAAGATGAATTTACTTTTATTATTGATGGTGCCATAGATCACAGGGGGAGAATTTTAAAAGATATTAACTTAAAAGATATTGAGACAATTATAGATTCATTGCTAATAAATGATATAGAAACTGTTGCTATATGTACAAAGTTTTCTATTAGAAATCCAGTGCATGAAAAGGTTATTAAAGAGCGTATGGATACAAAGTTTGATAATGTTACAACAGGCCATTCTCTCTCCGGTAATTTAAGTTTTCCAAGGAGAATAAACACAGCATATTTAAATGCAGCTACTTATAAGAAAAATAAAGAATTTCTTGATCATTTAAAAAACTTTTTAAAAAATAGTAATATTAATGCAGATATTTTCATTTTAAAGGCTGATGGTGGCACAATAAAAATAGAAGAAGCATTAGAAAAGCCAATATACACTATTCTTTCAGGTTCTGCTGCTGGAATAATAGGTGTAATGAGTGTACTGGATATTACCGAAGAGTTTGCAGCTGTTATAGATATAGGTGGAACTTCCTCTGATTTTTCATTCTTCTATAATGGATTGCCTCTATTTGAACCAGATGGAATTAAAATAGGTGAAGAGTTGACTTTAGTTAGAGCTATGTATTCACACTCTCTTGGCATTGGTGGTGACAGTTTTGTAAGAGAAGATAGTGGCAATATTAAAATAGGCCCAGAGAGAAAAGGTGTGGCAATAGCATTTGGTGGAGAATTTTTAACTCCCACAGATTTTATTTTTTATAAAAATAATATTGATTCTCCATATTTTGAAAAATTAGAAAAGCAAATTGTTCAAATGGCAGATAAACTTAAAATTTCACCTATGGAGCTTACAGAAAAAGTTTTAATAAACTTCTCTAATAGATTAGATAATTTTTTAAAGAATTTAATAGATGAAATTAACAACAGACCAATCTATACAATTAAAGAATTTCTTGGTTACAAAGAGTTTAAGGTTAAGAAGATTTACCTGATGGGTGCTCCTGCTAAAAACTTTAAAGATGTTATAACAGATTACCTTGATTATGAAATAGAAGTTGTTCCTTATTACGATGTGATTAATGCAGTAGGTACTGCTGTAAGTAAGCAGACAAAAGAGATAACTCTTTTTGCTGACACTGCTGTAAATAAGCTTACAATTCCTGAAATTGATTTTTTTACAAATATTGATTCTAATTTTTCAATTGATAATTGTCATTCTGTTTTAGCGGATAAATTTGGTAAAGAGGAGTATGAAATAGTTGAAGAGATGATTTTTAATATAATTTCTGGATTTTATAAAATTGGTAAAACATTTAGAATAAAGGCTCAGACAAAGCCTGGTGCTGAAATTATTTTAAAATCAATTTAGTTTGAGGAGGGAGAGATGTATAAGACATATTCTATTGAAAACACCTTTCTTGGAAGATTTAAAAAAGATGAAGATTTGCGTCAGGCTCTTATAGATTTTCTTGAGAAGAATAATATTAGGTCAGGGATTATTTCTGGTATTGGTGCCCTTCAAAAAGCTGTGTTAGGTTACTATAATCAGAAAGAGTTTAAATATCAATCTATTGAAATTAATAAACCTGTAGAAGTTGTATCATTATCAGGGAATATCTCTCTTAAAGAGGGACACCCTTTCCCTCATTGTCATATTGTAGTTTCAGATGAAAATGGAGATGTTAAAGGTGGACATCTACTTAAGGGATGCTCTATTTTTGCTTTTGAATTTTCAATAGTTTCTCTTGATGGTGCTGCTCTTGTTAGAGGCTTTGATGAAGAAACCAAGCTACCTTTGTGGAAATTCCTTGATTAAAATGAGAAAAAGTAGAGTTATAGAAATAGGAAATGTTAAAATTGGTGGCAGCAATCCTGTTGTTGTCCAATCAATGACTAACACAAAAACAGAAGATGTTAATGCTACAGCAGACCAAATTGCAAAACTTGAAAAAGCAGGATGCGAAATTGTAAGAGTTGCTGTTCCCACAGAAGAAGCAGCAGAGAAAATAAAGGATTTAAAAGATAGAATTAATATTCCATTAATAGCTGATATTCACTTTTTATATAAATTAGCAATACTATCTATTGAAAATGGCGCTGATGCTATTAGAATTAATCCTGGTAATATTGGCTCCTCAGATAGAGTTAAAAAAATTGTAGATTGTGCCAGAGCACATAATATTTCCATTAGAATAGGTGTTAATGCTGGCTCACTTGAGAGGGAAATTTTTGAAAAATTTGGAGAAGTGTCTGCTGATGCTTTGGTAGAAAGTGCTATAAAAAATATCAAGTTAGTTGAGAAATTTGGTTTTGACAAAATAAAAGTTTCTCTTAAAGCATCTGATGTTAATTTGACCATAGAAGCTTATAAAAAGTTATCTCAAATAGTTGATTATCCAATGCATATTGGCATTACAGAAGCAGGGACATTAAAATCAGGAATTATTAAATCATCAGTTGGAATAGGTATTTTACTCTATGAAGGAATTGGTGATACAATTAGAGTGTCTTTAACTGGCGACCCTGTTGAAGAAGTGAGAGTTGCTTGGAAAATACTTGATTGTTTGAATATTAGAAAAAGGGGGGTAGAGATAATTTCATGTCCCACATGTGGAAGAACTGAAATTGATATAATCAACCTTGCACAAAGAGTTGAAGATAAATTAAGCTTTATTGAAAAGCCTATAAAAGTTGCTGTAATGGGATGTGTTGTTAATGGCCCAGGTGAAGCAAAAGAGGCTGATATTGGTATTGCTGGAGGAAAAGGTGTTGGACTTATATTTAAAAAAGGTAAAGTAATTAAAAAAGTTTCAGAAAATAATTTAGAAGATGAACTATTATTAGAAATTCAAAAAATGCTTCAATAGTAAGATTCTTTTATAAATTTTTATTAATAAAAAAAATCTTGACTTTGCATTTTTTTTATATTACTGAATGATTGTTCAATCAATTAAGGGGGAATAGATGGAAAAAATAAATTTAGCAGCAAAATTTATAAAAAATGCAGAGTCCACACCTGAGAAAGTTTTTCTAAAATCAAAGGTCGAAGGAGTTTACAAAGATTTTTCGTGGGAAGAGATTAAATTGTACGTATTTAAAATAGCTTCCTTTTTAATTTCAAAAGGCTTACCTTTAAAAAGCAAAGTAGCATTACTTTCTCACAATAGGCTTGAGTGGCTTTGTTGTGATTTTGGTATTTTATCAGCTGGCAATGTAACTGTTCCAATTTATCCAACCAGCACATCAGGTCAGATTGAATATATTCTTAAAGATGCAGATGTGAAGATAATTTTTGTAGAAAATGAAGAGCAGTATGAAAAAGTAAAAGATTTTGACTTTTTGGAGCATATAGTTGTTTTAGAGGATATTGAGAAAGATATTGTTACTTTTAATAAAATTGTTAAATCTCAAGAAGTTTTTTATGAAAAAATTAAAAATATAGTCAATGAAATTAAATTAGATGACTTGGTTACATTAATATATACTTCTGGCACCACAGGTCCACCAAAGGGTGTTTACCTTACACATAATAACTTTCTCCATAATATTATAAGGGGTGGTGAAATTATAAAAGTATCATCAGACGATATATTTTTATCTCATCTACCTTTAAGCCACGTTCTTGAAAGATGTGTTGGTCATTTTGTGCCAATGTATTATGGCTCTATAATTGCTTATGCTGAAGATATAAATACAATTGGAGAAAATTTAAAAGAGATTAAACCTACAATGTTTGTTAGTGTTCCAAGAGTGTATGAGAAAATTCTTGAAAGAATTATAGAGAAGGTTAGAGAAGCATCTAAGCTCAAGCAAAAGATGTTTTACAGTGCAAAAGAGACTGCATCCAAATTTGCAGAGCATAGAGCTTACAATAAACCATTTTCATTTTTTGATAAATTAAAGTACAATTTTTTTGAAAAAAAAGTTTACTCAAAGCTTAGAGATGTTTTTGGTGGTAGAATGAAAATAATGATCTCTGGTGGAGCAAAACTCCCTTATGAAGTTGGGCTTTTTTACAATGGTATTGGTATTCATCTGTTAGAAGGATATGGGTTGACAGAAACTTCTCCTGTTATATCAGTAAATCTTCCTGAGAAAAATAAGATAGGTACTGTTGGAAAAGTATTAAAAGATGTTGATGTTAAAATAGCAGAAGATGGAGAGATTCTTGTTAAAGGGCCAAATGTTACACAGGGTTACCATAACAAACCTGATGAAAACAAACTTGCTTTTAAAAATGGATACTTCTGCACTGGAGATATAGGTGTGCTTGATGAAGAAGGATATTTGAAAATTACTGATAGGAAGAAAGATTTGCTTGTTACCTCTGGTGGCAAAAATATAGCGCCTCAGCCAATTGAAAATATTTTAAAAGAAGATCCTTTTATTACTGAGGTAATGGTTTATGGTGATGGTAAAAAATTTCTTTCAGCATTAATAGTGCCCAATTTTGAAGCAATTGAACAGTGGGCAAAAGAGAGGAATTTAAGTTTTAAATCAAATAAAGAAATGGTTGAAAATGAAAAAGTTATAAGGCTAATAATGCACAGAATTGAAAAGAGGAGCAAGCCTCTTGCAAGATTTGAAAAAATCAAAAAATTTGTTTTGCTTGATAAAGAGTTTTCAATGGAAGATGGAGAAATAACTCCAACATTAAAACTTAAAAGAAAAATAATTACAGATAAATACAAAGATAAATTAGAAAAATTATACGAGGAATAAAATGCCAAAAGTAAAAAATGAACTTAAAAAACAGCTAATACTTGAATCAGCAATAAAGATAATTTCCCAGAAGGGTTATTTCAGATCAACTATTTCAAATATTGCTAAAGAAGCGAATGTTGCTGACGGTACAATTTATACTTATTTCAAAAATAAAGAGGATTTGTTAATAAAATCTTTTGAATATGTTCTTGATAATATTTTGAATGAAATTTTTGCAAAGGTTATTAATGAAAACGATGTTTTTGAAAAAATCAGAATAATTATAAAAGGTCATCTTGAATTTATGGATAAAAATCCTGATCTTGCAAATTTTTTACAGATCCAGCTGAGACAGTCAAAAAAGGATATTAGAATTAGAATAAAAAACATTATGAGAAAATATTACAGCATTATTGGTAATATATTGAAGCAGGGAATAGAAGAGGGATTAATAAGAAAAGATGTTAATTTCAGGGTAATTGGCCACATGATTTTTGGTACAGTTGATGAGATTGTTACCTCATGGGTGCTTGCTGAAAATGGATGCAAGCTTTCCAAAAAAGAGGAAGATATTTTTAAATTAGTAAAATCAGCTATAATAGCTCAATAATTTTTTTTTGAACAATATTGAATGATTAATCAATCAATTTAAAGGAGGAAAAAATGGGATACTCAATTAAAAAAGCAGCAGTTTTAGGTGCTGGAGTTATGGGAAGCCAGATAGCTGCTCATCTTGCTAATGCAGGTATTCCTTGTCTATTGTTAGACATAGTTTTACCAGAACTGTCTGATGAAGATAAGAAAAAAGGACTTACAAAAGAATCAAAAGCTTTTAGAAATAAGCTTGCTGAAGGTGCAATTAAAAAACTTGCTAAAATGAAGCCTTCTCCAGTTTTCAGCAAAAAAGCTCTTAATCTTCTTACTCCAGGAAATTTTGAAGATGATATGGATAAAATTAAAGATGCAGATTGGATAATTGAAGTTGTTGCTGAAAGAATGGATATTAAAAAGTCTCTTCTCTCTAAAGTTGCTCAATTTGCAAAACCTGAAGCTATTATTTCTACAAATACCTCTGGTTTATCTATTAATAAAATGGTTGAAGATTTGTCAGATGATTTTAAAAGAAGATTTCTTGGTACACACTTTTTTAACCCACCAAGATATATGAAGTTGTTAGAAATAATTCCTGGTAAGAAAACTTCAAAAGAAATTGTAACATTTATGGCAAATTTTATAGAGAGTAAGCTTGGAAAGGGTATTGTCTACTGCAAAGATACTGTAAATTTTATTGGCAATAGAATAGGTGTGTTTGGAATGGCAAATACAATTCAGGAAATGGTTAGGTCAGGTTTAACTATTTCTGAAGTTGATGCAGCTACAGGTCCTGTTCTCGGCAGGCCAAAAACAGCATCATTTAGAACTGCAGATCTTGTTGGTGTTGATATTATGTATCATGTTGCAAAAAATGTATATGACCTTGCAGAAGATGATGAAATGAGAGATGAATTTAAACTTCCTGAGTTTATAGAAAAAATGATTGAAAATAATTGGCTTGGAAATAAAACAGGTCAGGGTTTTTATAAAAAAGTAAAAACAGAAAAAGGTAAAGAAATACTTGAGCTTGATTATAATACACTTGAGTATAAGCCTGTTGAAAAAGTTAAATCAGCTTCACTTGAAGCTGCAAAGCAGGCTGGTGGTGTTGCAAAAAGAATTAAAACATTTGTTTATGGAAAAGATAAACTTGCTCAATTTGCATGGAAAAACATATCATCAATTTTAATATATTCTGCAAATAGAATGCTTGAAATTGCAGATGATATAGTTAATGTTGATAATGCTCTCAAGTGGGGATTTAACTGGCAACTGGGACCATTTGAAATATGGGATGCAATTGGTGTTAAGGAATCAGTAGAAAGGATGAAAGCAGAAGGCCGTGAAATCCCAGACAAAATAGAGCGATTTCTTGAAAAAGGAAATACCACATTTTATAAAGAGGAAGATGGAGTAAAATATTATTACTGCTTTATTGATGAAGATTATAAGAAAGTTCCTGTTAATAAAAAGTTTATTTCACTTCAAAATATTAGAAAAGATAAGAATAAAGTTATAAAGTCAAATTCAGGTGCTTCCTTGATTGATATGGGTGATGGAATTTTATGTCTTGAATTTCACTCCAAGATGAATGCAATTGGTGCAGATATTGTGACCATGATAAATCAGGCAGTAGAAATTGTGGAAAAAGATTATGAAGGGCTTATTATAGCAAATGAAGGAAAAGCATTTAGTGTTGGTGCTAATTTGATGCTTGTTTTACTTGAAGCAGAAGATGAAGAGTGGGATGAGCTTGATTATATGGTTAAATCTTTTCAAAAAGCTTGTATGAATATAAAATATTGCTCAAAACCTGTGGTTTCAGCTCCATTTGGTTATACTTTTGGTGGAGGGCTGGAAATTTGTTTGGCTACTGATATTATTAATGCTTATGCTGAAACATACACAGGGCTTGTGGAAGTTGGTGTAGGAGTAATACCAGCAGGTGGTGGAACAAAAGAATTAATTATTAGAAATTTAGATTTAATTCCTGATAATGCAGATGGAGTAGATGTATTACCATTTGTAAGACGAGCTTTTGAAACCATTGCAATGGCAAAAGTTGCCACAAGTGCAGTAGAAGCTAAAGAATTAGGTTATTTTAAAAGTTGTGATACATTAACTATGAACAAAGATTTTTTAATACATGATGCAAAAAAATTGTGTCTTGCACTTGCAGAAACAGGCTATCAACCAAAAAGATATAGAAATGATATAAAAGTGCCAGGAAAGACAGCTCTGGCATTATTTAAAGTTGCAATATACACTATGAAAGAAGCAAGACAGATATCAGAACATGATGCATTAATTGGAGAAAAATTGGCATATGTGGTGTCAGGTGGTGATCTTGAAGAAGGTAGTATTGTTGACGAGTGGTACTTGCTCGATTTAGAGAGAGAAGCTTTTCTGAGTTTATGCGGACATCCAAAAACCCAGGCAAGGATGAGACATATGCTTAGATACAACAAACCATTGAGAAACTAATAAATTTTCAAGAAAATATAAGGAGGAAAAAATGAAAGAAGCAGTTATAGTATCTGCTGTTAGGACACCAATAGGTAAGGCAAAGAGAGGTAGCCTTGTAAAGTTTAGACCTGATGATATGGCAGCAATTGTTATAAAAGAGGTTGTAAATAGAACTAATGGAGCTGTAAAGCCAGAAGATATAGAGGATGTTATTATTGGAAATGCTTTTCCAGAAGCAGAACAGGGACTTAATATGGCAAGAATCGCTGTATTAAGAGCTGGTTTTCCAGATAGTGTTCCTGCTGTTACTGTAAATAGATTTTGTTCATCAGGATTACAAAGTATAGCTGATGGCGCTTTTAAGGTTATGAGTGGTCAATATGATATTGTAATAGCTGGTGGAAGTGAAAATATGTCAATGGTGCCAATGACTGGAAATAAGCTTACACCTAACCCATACCTTGCAGAAAATATGCCTCAGGCATATATAAATATGGGATTAACTGCGGAAAATGTTGCAGAAAAATATAATATTTCAAGAGAAGAGCAGGATGAATATGCATATCAATCAAATATGAAAGCTGTAAATGCAATTAAAGAGGGTAAATTCAAAGATGAGATAATTCCAGTTGAAGTAGAAAGTGTTGTGTTAGAAAACGGCAAAAGAGTTGTGAAAAAAAAGGTTTTTGAAATAGATGAAGGTCCAAGAGCAAATACAACTATTGAAGGTCTTGCAAAATTAAAGCCTGTTTTTAGAGCAGGTGGAAGTGTTACAGCAGGTAATTCTTCACAGATGAGTGATGGTGCAGCAGCTGTTATGATAATGAGCAGGGAAAAGGCAGAAGAGCTTGGACTTAAACCACTTGCAAAGTTTGTTGCATATTCTGTAGCTGGTTGCCCACCAGAGCTTATGGGAATTGGGCCATCAGTTGCAATACCAAAGGTTTTAAATGCAGCTAATATGAAGCTTGATGATATAGAATTATTTGAAATTAATGAAGCTTTTGCTTCACAATTTCTATATTGTTGCAAAAATCTAAACATTAATATGGATAAAGTTAATGTTAATGGTGGTGCAATTGCACTTGGGCACCCACTTGGTTGTACAGGAGCAAAATTAACAGTTCAGCTTATTTATGAAATGAGAAGAAGAGGTTTAAAATATGGAATAGTATCCATGTGCATAGGTGGCGGCATGGGCGCAGCAGGTATATTTGAAATGATTTATGAATAAAATAAAAGGAGGATAAAATGGAATATAAAAAAGGTGGTTCTTTTTTAATTGAGGAAACAGCTGTTGAAGAAATTCAGATTCCAGAGGATTTTGACTCTGAATTAAAAATGTTTGCTAAAACAGCAAGAGACTTTGTGGAAAAAGAAGTTTGGCCAAAAACCGATGAAATTGAGAATCAGAACTTTGAAGTAGTGAAAGAATTAATGAGAAAAGCTGGTGAAAAAGGGTTGTTAATGGTTGATATTCCTGAGAAATATGAAGGAATGGGACTTAATAAAACAAGCTCCACACTTGTAGCAGAAGAGATTGCAAGAGCTGGCTCTTTTGCTGTTACTCAAGGTGCTCACACAGGGATTGGAACTTTACCAATAGTTTATTTTGGTACAGAGGAGCAAAAGAAGAAATATTTGCCAAAATTAGGTTCAGGAGAATGGATAGGTGCTTATTGCCTTACAGAGCCAAATAGCGGAAGTGATGCTTTAGCTGCAAAAGCAACTGCAGTTCTTGATGAATCTGGAGATTACTATATTTTAAATGGTACAAAGCAGTTTATTACTAATGGTGGAATTGCTCAAAGTTACATTGTATTTGCAAAGGTGGATGGCGAACATTTTACTGCATTTATTGTTGATAGAGATATGGAAGGACTTGAAATTGGGCCAGAAGAGAAAAAATTAGGAATTAAAGGCTCTTCAACAACTCAGGTAATTTTAAATGATGTTAAAGTTCCAAAAGGGAATTTACTTGGTGAAATAGGAAAAGGTCACTTAATAGCTTTTAATATTTTAAATATTGGTAGATTTAAGCTTGGTGCTGCAGCTCTTGGAGCTTCAAAGCTTGCAATGGAAGAGTCAATAAAGTATGCAAAGCAAAGATACCAGTTTAAATTGCCTCTTGTTGCTTTTGGCGCAATAAAAGAAAAAATAGCAAATATGGCAACAAAAATTTATGGTACAGAATCTGCCACATACAGAACAGTGGGGATGATAGATGAAATTTTGGAACAGATTGATGAGAATGATCCAGATTACAATTCAAAAGCTTTGCAAGGAATTGAGGAATATGCAGTAGAATGCTCAATAATCAAAGTTTATGGAAGTGAAGTTGGAGATTATTGTGTTGATGAAAATGTTCAGATTCATGGTGGATATGGATATTGTCAGGAGTATCCAGCTGAGAGACATTACAGAGATTCTAAAATAAATTTAATATTTGAAGGCACAAATGAAATTAACAGACTTTTAATACCAGGAATGCTTTTAAGAAGGGCAATGAAGGGAGAGCTTCCTCTTATTCAGGCTGCTCAGAAATTGGTAGATGATTTGTTAAGTGGAAATATTATAATGATGTTTCAAGAAGATGAAGGTAAAATTGATACTCTTAAAAAGATTGTTGAAAATGCAAAAAAAATGTGTCTTTTTGTTACTGGTGCTGCTGCTCAAAAATATGGCAAAAAGATTATTAATGAGCAAGAGCTTGTAATGAGAGGTGCTGATATGATTTCTGAAACTTACATTATGGAAAGTGCACTTTTAAGAGCAATTAAAATGATTGAAAAAGTTGGGGAAGAGGATGCAGAGATTTATTTAAATCTTGCAGAGGCATTAATATATGAAGGTATTGAAAAAATGCATCTCTGGGGTAGACAGGCTCTTTCAGCAGTTGAGCAGGGAGATATGCTTAGAACTCAGTTGACAATGCTGAGAAAATTTACAAGAGTTCAACCAATAGATGTTATACATTTAAAGAGAAAGATTGCTGATTATTTTATTGATAAAGAAGCTTATATTCTACACATTTAAGCTTCTGTTTTTCCCCCTCCTTTTAAAAAGCAGGGGCTGATAAGCCCCTGCTAAAAAATATTTAAAACCTAATGATTTTTTGAAGTCATTTTGAAAGATCTATCCTGTTTTTGATTATAGGTTGGTATTGTAATGCTTTAAAAAGATATATTTATGTGGAATTTTTTTTTCAGAGGTATAAAGGTATATCAGGTATCATCTGCCTTTTAGAGCAGATGATTCTATAAGGTATATTTTTTATTTATTTACCTGTTTGTTATTCTCATCAACAAAAACATATACAGGCTTGTATCCTTGAACATCTTCCTCTGGTAGCATTATAAAAGAAGTTATAATAATAAGGTCACCTTTTTGAACAAGTCTTGCAGCAGCTCCATTTAAACATATTTCTCCTGAGCCACTTTCTCCTTCTATTACATATGTTTCAAATCTTGCACCATTGTTAATATTGTATATCTGAACCTTTTCATACACAGAAATATTTGATGCTTTTAATAAATCTTTATCTATTGTAATGCTTCCTTCATAATGAAGGTCTGCACCTGTAACAGTAGCTCTATGAATTTTGGATTTAAGCATGATTCTATACATTTTTGCCTCCAAAAATTATAGTATTAGTTTGCAATTATCTATTAATCTTGTGTTGCCAATTTTTACTGCAAGAGCAAAAAGAGCATTTTTTTCTATTGTAGCAATATCTTTCATTGTTTCAATATCAACAACTTTAATATAATCTATCTGAGTTAGAGGTTCATTTTTTATAATCATTGTGGCTTCTCTAATTAGATTGGATGAATCTCTCTCCCCTTTGTTAAATAACTCTTTTACTCTGGTAATTGCTTTAAAAAGAGATAAAGCCTGCTTTCTTTCATTTTCACTTAGATATTTATTCCTTGAACTCATTGCAAGGCCATCTTTTTCTCTAATAATAGGGCAGCCAATTATTTTTACAGGGAAATTTAAATCCTTTACCATTCTTTTTATAACAACAAGCTGTTGAAAATCTTTTTCACCAAAAAAAGCATAATCAGGCAGTGTAATATTAAAAAGCTTTGCAACAACAGTGGTAACTCCTCTAAAGTGTGTTGGCCTTGATGCACCACAAAGATTTTTTGTAACTTCCTGAACTTCAACATAAGTCTGGTAATTTTCAGGATACATATTCTCAGGAGTAGGGTAGAATATTATATCCACACCTACAGAGTTGCATTTACTTTCATCTCCCTGAAAATCTCTTGGATATTTATCAAGATCTTCATTAGGACCAAATTGTGTGGGATTAACAAAAATGCTAACTATCAATATATCACCATATTTTTTGGCTTCTCGCATTAAACTAAGGTGACCTTCATGCAGATAACCCATTGTAGGCACAAGGGAGATAAGTTTACCTTTTCTCTTTTCTTCCTTTATAAACTCCTGCAAATCTAACGGATTTCTAAAAATTTGCATAGCTTTTCTCATTAAAAAGTATGCTCCTTTGAAGGAAATTTCCCATTTTTTACTTCATAAATAAATTCTTCAATTGCTTTATTAGCTTGATTTTTCAAATTTGTGTATTGTTTGACAAATTTAGGTACAAACTTGTCAAAAAGTCCAAGCAGGTCATTTATTACAAGTACCTGGCCATCACAATACATTCCTGCACCAATACCTATTGTGGGAATATTAAGAGTAGTAGTGATTTCTTTTGCTATCTCCTCTGGAATACACTCAAGTACAATAGCAAAAGCTCCAGCCTCTTCAACAGCTTTTGCATCTTTAATAAGCTTTTCTCTCTCTTTTTGTATTTTAAAACCACCAAGCTGATGTATATATTGTGGAGTTAAACCAATATGCCCCATTACTGGTATTCCTGCATTGGTTATAGCATTAATTGTTTCAGCTACATTTACTCCACCTTCAAGTTTTACTGACTCAGCTTTAGATTCTTTAATTGCTCTACCTGCATTTTCTATACTTTTTTCAATAGAGACATTGTAGGTGAGAAAAGGAAGATCAATTACAACATGTGCATTTTGGGCACCTTTTCTAACTGCTTTTGCATGATAGATCATCTGCTCCAATGTGACCCCAATGGTATTATCATCACCACAAAAGACCATTCCAAGTGAATCTCCTACCAAAATAATGTCTATTCCAGCTTCATCTACAATTTTAGCAAAAGCATAGTCATAAGCTGTAAGCATGGTTATTTTTTCATGTTTTTCTTTCTTTGCTTTTAAAGTAGTTGTTGTGATTTTCATATTTTCTCCCATAAAAAAAGCCTTCCGCAAAACGGAAGGCTATATATATTATCCTCTACTTTAGATTAAAATTCATTAAATAGTGCCTTCCGTCCCGGTCGCTAAGATCCAGGCGGTACAGTCCCTTATCAGACAAAAGTATATATGTCAAATATTTTTTTAATTTATAAATTCTTCAAGTTTTACAGTTATATCTTTAATTAATTTTTTATTGTGAGAATGGGTAATAATATCAAGAATTGCTTCTTTTTTCTGATTTAGGCTGGATTCTGTATGGGTTTTAAATTTTCCGAACTCTCTTTCAAGTATCATAATTTTTAAAGTTTCAAGAGTATAAAGTTCTAAAGAATAAACTTCATAAAAACATTTTGCAAGCATTTTCCTTGAAAGAATATCATCAGGATAGTATCTAACATTATTTAAAAGGTACCAGATAGCACCAGAAAAATTTCTGTTATTCATTAAAATTTTAGCAGCAAGATAGTTTAGCTTCCTACTTTTTAATGAGTTATTATAATATTTCTTAAACATAAAAGTTATCAGCTCAAAACCTGTTAAAATTACATTAAATTTTGAGTAATTAACAAAACCTATTAAATAATCTTTCTGCTCTTTAATTAAGTTTTCAATTAATTTTACTATCCCACTTTCTATACTTTTACTTTTCAAAAGATTAAGTGCTCTTTCAATTTCATTATTTTCAATAAAAGAAAGTACTATATTAGCAAGCAGTAAATTTGAAGGGTAATTTGTATAATGTTTACCTATAAAATTAATAGCATCTTCAATACTATTCTTTTTTATAAATGCAAATTGTGCAAGTATAAAAAGCTCATTAAAGGAAGTAGCACTGAATAATAAATTTTTACAAATTGGAACGTATGATTGGTCTCCAATGCCCCTGAGGATTATAAAAAATAAGGTTTCTTCTATTAATTTGTTAGAATTTTTTGATGTTTTTATAGATAAATTTTCCAAAATTATTTTACTTAAAGTTTCTACTCTTTTTGAGATAGTGTGGTGGTTAATGGTATTATTATAGCCAGTTAGAGCTATTTTCTCTGATATTTCTGGATTTTTTATAAAAAAATCAAGCTTTTCAATAAGATTTTCCTGATTAAATCTAATGAACTCTTTATCCTCTTTAAAGAGAGTTTCCTCGCCATTGTCTATTTTTTCAGTAAATAGTAAGGCCCCTGATGAAGTAGCTTCAAAATATCTAAAATTGATTTCACTGTTAATAGATTCATTAATAACTATTTTAGAATTTCTATATATCTGAATAACTTCCTGAGTAGATAATCTATTTGAAGGAGTATTACCTGCAATAAAAATATCAAATTTTGATTTTATTATATCAATGATGTTTTTTCTTTTTACTCTGCTGCTATCAATAGTTCCAATAAATGCTATTAAGTGTTTTCTACTTTTATGAGGAATAAATTCTTTTACAAAAACTGGATTAATACCCCAGGGGAGCCAATAGGAAATATTGCCAGTATCTCTTTTATATTTTTCAGAATAATTTTTTTGAGAGGAAATTAGAATATTAAAATTTTGAGCATAAAGTTTTTGCCAGAAATAATTTAAGTGAATATCAACAGCATAAAAAATTTTTAAACAGTTAATTTCAGGTAAATCAAGAATAATTTCCCTTTTCCCAAGGCTTTCAACTTGTAATAATACATCTATTTTATTTTTTTTGCAAATTTCAGATAATTTAAATTTTAAGTTGCTAATTGGAAAGTCAGATTGTTCTGAAAAAGAAGATGTGAAAACTTTATAACCTAATTTTTTAAAATATTGTTGAAATTCTATATTACCAACAAGTAATAAATTCATATTAAAAAATTAATACATATAACAACAAAAGGCAATATAAAAAAGAATAATAAAATTTTATAAAATAAATATATGTAAAAACAAATAGTTATAATATAAGTTTGCGGTTCAAAGTTTATAGGTCAACGTTGAAAGACACATAAATAATACAAAAACAAATTTAAAACTCAATAATGATTTTTTGATAAGTGTTCTTGTTTACCATAAAAGCTGTCATTTTGACGGCTTCAGCCCGAAAAATTCCTTGCTTCAAGGTTAGTTTTGTATTAGCATTAACAAGTATGCTATTTTATAAAATTGATAAATAAGTAAAAGTATTTGCCACAATGGATTTTTCCCCTTCGCTTTTGCTCAGGCTCAGAATGACTTTTCTGGGGGCATACATAATATCTGAAGGATTGCAGCAACTGTAGAGTTTATAACTTCTTAATATTAAACAAAAATCTTATTAACAGTTAAAAGCACTGTGCAAAGTTCTTTCTAAGTTTAATTTTTTCAATGTTTCCTCAGTTGGGATACCATTTTCATCCCATCCTCTGTATTTGTAATACTCATCAAGCAATTTTTTTTCGTACTCAGGATATCTTCTTTTCCAATGATCTTCTGGTGGTTTTTCATCTTCTCTTTTTAATCCTCGCCTTATATTTAACATTCTTAAAAGAGTTCTATTCCTAACAGCAGTATTCCAGAGCTTATCCTCATCCATTTCAATGCCAGTTGCACTGTTAACAATTATTGGTAAATTGTGAATATGGTATGGTGGTTTGTAAGCAAATGATGATAATCCAGCACATAATCCAAGAGTATCATCTATATAATGCATTGTTTCTTGCCACTCTACAAGTTCACATATTAAATCTATTGAGGGCCAAAATGGAAATTCTGTACCTTTATCTCCCCATTTTAAAATAAAATTTTTAAATCTTTCTTCTTTACCAGTTGGAATTTGAATCCAATCTTTTACAAATTCTTCTCTATACTCTTTGGGTAATGGTGACTGAGGAATTTGCCCTTCAATTTGAGTAATATTAGCTTTTTCTCCTGTTGACCACATTAAAAAATATATTGGATTTAATCTACCTAATTTTATTGGTATCTGCTCATGCTTCTTTATTGTATTGTGATCAAATTTCTCTGCACCTTTACCGATTTTTCTTGCTGCCCAATAGACTCCATCTGCTAAAATATCTCCTATTCCTTCTCTTTTTACTATTTTATCAAGTAACCAGAAAAACTGACCTTCTTTATCTTTTGGCATACCTTTTAAATCATTATCTGTTAAAATGCCGTTTTCATATAACTCAAGTGCAAATGCTATTACCTGTGGTGTTGAATATCCATCTACACCATAACTCTGTGCTATTGAGGCAATTCTTAATCCAAAATCTAAATTATCAACCATAGCTGCAAATACATAGGTTAGTTTAGAAAAACATTTCATTACATAAGTTGGATATCCAGGAATTTCAATAATTGCTGAGCATGCAACTCCACAATTATAACATCCTACAAATCTTTTTCGTGCTTTATGCAGAGTTTCTTCCCACTCTTTTGCTATCTTTTCATTCCATAAATCCTTTCTTCGCACTCTTGCATTTCCCCATGCAAAGTTTGTTGTATGCCATTTTTCATCATCTACTCTCATTTCTTGAGGTGAACCTATAAAAGCATGTATTGCCATTACTCCTTTTAATGGATTTTTCATTCTATAATCAATAAATTTTCTCACTTTATTGCATTCTTCAATTAATTTTAAAGGGTTATGCATATAAATATCTTTTGTGCCTCTCACTGCAACAGCTTTTAAATTTTTACTTCCCATTACAGCGCCAAGGCCCAATCTACTTGCACTACTTTTGGCACATTCAATTGATGCAAAATATACTCTATTTTCACCTGCAAGTCCTATTGCAAGAACTTTTATATCTGGATTTTTTAATTCATTTTTTAACTGTTCAATTGTATTGTATGTGCTAAGACCTCTCAAATGCTCAGCTTCTACTATCTCAACTTTATCGTTATAAATGTAAATGTATGATAGCTTTTCTGCTTTGCCTTTTACAATTAGATACTCATAACCTGCATATTTTAACTCAGGTCCCCAAAAACCTCCAATTATTGAAAAACCTGTTAATTTAGTTTGAGGTGATATTGAGGCAATTATTGTTCTATTTGCTCCTATAGCAAGAGTTCCACATAATAATCCTGGGCTAAATATTATAACATTATCTTCTGAAAATGGATCCATATCTGGAGTTGTTCTATGCCATAATTCTCTTACAGAGTATCCTATTCCTCCCAAATGAAGTTCATATATGTCTGGAGGTATTTCATTTTTTTCTATATTTCCTGTTGAAAGATCTATTTCAAGATATTTACTCATTTTTCTATCTTTGCTTGAAGTGATTGAAATTCAGGATAACCAAAAAACTTTTCTCTTAAATTTC
Source organism: uncultured bacterium (assembly GCA_964543655.1). Taxonomy (GTDB): domain Bacteria; phylum DYJV01; class DYJV01; order DYJV01; family DYJV01; genus CAZBLP01. The sequence goes on along the minus strand of CAZIZE010000033.1, from coordinate 2,713 downwards.
TATCTGTAACTATATTACCATTTGCTTCACCACTCCATCCATGTGGCACTAAAATCACATTTGGCATAACTTCTGAATTTAGCTTAATTTTAATTGTAATTTTTCCTCTATGAGTAACTATATTTACTTTTTCTCCATCTTCTACTTTATATTCTTTTGCTGTATCAGGATTAATCTCTGCTGCAGGTTCAGGATAGAGTTTTAACAATGTAGAACTTTGTCTATGCTGAGAATGGGTAAAGTACAAATTTCTATTGCCTACTGTTAAAATTAAAGGATAATCTTTTTTCAAACTCTCATTTAAAGGCTCTTCATACTCTGGAAATGGATTAAATCCAAATTGTTCAAGAAGTTTAGAATACAACTCTATTTTATTGGTTGAAGTTTTAAATAATCTATCTGGTTTTTCATACTTTTTCTCATTGTAAAATATGCCTTCTGGTTTTTCTTTTAAAAGATAATCAAAACTGTAGCCTGTTGGCTTTATAATTTCACTTACAAATTCCTCTTCTGTTGACCATGGAAAATTATCTTCAATTCCTAATTTCTTTGCAAGTTCTGTGAAAAATCTCCACTCTGACCATGATTCATATAAAGGCTCAATACATTTCTTTCTTAACATTAAAAATGGCAATGAATGACACACATTATATGTGTATGCAACTCCCCATTTTTCAAGATGTGAGCATGCAGGAAGAACATAATGAGCTTTTTTTGCTGTTTCTGTTAAAAATAAATCATTTACCACCAAAAGCTCCAATTTCTCAAAAGCATCTCTAAAATCATTTGAATCTGGCATTGTGATTAATGGATTGCCTCCTACTACAAAAAATGCTTTTATTTTTCCTTCATTAATTGCATCTGGTACAAGGGAAACCACTCCACAAGATGTTTTTTTACCAAATAATTCATAAAACAGTGGATATTTATCTGGACCTAAAGGTTTTTTTAAGGATTTTGCACTAAAATATCCAAGTCTTGGAGCAGGTGAATATACCCATCCACCTGGGATATTTATATTCCCTGTAAGCGTTTGAAGTATTGAGAGAGCTATGCTGTTGTAAAATCCATTTTTTGTTTGATCAAGAGAGCATATACCCTGATGAATAGATGCTCCCTTTATTGATGAATAAAGCTCAGCTAACTGTACAATATCATCAGCTTTTATCAATGTTATTTTTTCAGCCCACTCTGGCGTAAATTTTTCAGCATATCTCTTTAATTCCTCAAAACCATAGGTGTAATTTTCAACAAATTCTTTATCGTAAAGATTCTCATTAATTATTACATTTATTAATGCCAAAGCTAATGCTAAATCAGTCCCAGGCCTAATTTTTACATATAAATCAGCTTTCTTAGCAAATGGAATCTCTTTGGGATCTATTACTATTAATTTAGCTCCTTTTTTTAAATTCTCTTCAATAAAATTTTTTAATGGAAAATCAGAAGCATGAGGATTATGACCCCACAGGATATATAAATTAGAATCAGGTTCTTCTACAAAATATCTACCAAGTACAACTTGTCTTGCTAAAATCCTCATTCTATAACATATACTCTCAACTGAGAAAAAGTTAGGAGAGCCTATAGAACCAAGAAATAGGTGCACAAGAGTACTCATCTCATAATTTTCAACACCTATTGATCCTGAAAAAGCAGCTATTGTGTCTGCACCATATTTATTAATAATTTCTTTTAATTTTTCAGATATTTCAGTAAGCGCCTTATCCCAGCTAATTTCTACAAATTTATCCCCTTCTCTTTTTAAAGGCTTTTTTAATCTTTCTTCTGAATATACTATTTCAAGTGCATTTGCTCCTTTTGGGCATAATTTTCCTTTACTTAAAGGATGAGATTTTAATCCTCTAATTTTTTTTGCCACACCATCTTCTACTGTAACCACTGTTCCGCAACTATGATAACATAAAGTGCAATCTGTAATAATTTCTTTTTTTGGCATTTTAGCCCTCTATTTTATACAATTTTCTATTTAAAATGTTATATTTCCTATTTTTAAATTATTAAAATTATTGATTTCTTCTACCTTCAACCTTCCTCCTTCAACCTGTATTTTGTATAAGTAATTAAAATTATTAAATTTTTACCCCTTATCCCTTCGCCTTTTGCCTTTTACTACCCACTATTCACTGTATACTACATACTACGCACTATTTACTACGCACTCAGCACTAAGTTACTCTTCCAAAAAATTTTTAACAACCTTTGCATAATCCATTTTAAAACCGCATCTAATATAGTATGAACCTAAAATCTTTTTGGGTTTTAGTTTATAAACAGGTATAACATCTGTTGGAGAAGGCATCCATATTGAACCAGTGCCCTGCCATACTTCAATTTTTCCACTTGCAGGTGGAATTATTTCAAGATTTCCCTCAATATATTGATATACATCTGGTTCTTTATCCTTTTCACATGATGGTATATATTTAAGAGCAAGGCATGGGTAGTTGTGATAATTTAATTCTTCAAGTGATACCTGTTTTTCAATTCTAAAATGAGCTTTTAATAAGGTTAACTTCTTAGGTCTTTCAACATTTACCACCACCTCATTCCCTTCCCATATCCACTCAGTATAGCATAGTTTTTTTGCATCTCCCCAGAATTCCCTTCCCATTACCATTGCAACATCATTGGTAACCATTAGAAAATGCTCCAAAATATAGGGTTTGTCATTGTATTTGCACAATGGGAA
>CAZIZE010000032.1:0-2144 GCA_964543655.1 uncultured bacterium | reverse complement strand
ACCATAAATTGTCCCATTCTGTCTCCAGACTCTTTAAGTGGGCCATCCCATAATAAATCTTTGTCATTAATTGCCAAGAATGCAACAGCTAACGCACCCCAAAGACCTGCTAGAAAGTGAATACCAAAGGCATCAAGAGAGTCGTCGTAACCAAATACTTTTTTAAGTTTAACAACACCAAAGAAAGCAACGATTGAACCAACTACACCGATGATTAGTGAACCAGAAACACTTACAAATCCAGCAGCAGGAGTAATTGCTACAAGACCAGCAATGATACCTGATGCAATTCCAAGAAGCGTAGGCTTTTTGTAAACGAACCACTCAATTAACATCCATGTAACTGCACCAGCAGCTGTGGCAATGGTTGTTGTAAGAACAGCAAGACCAGCAATAGCATTTGCACCAAATGCAGAACCACCATTAAATCCATACCAACCGAACCATAATAACGCTGCACCTACAGCTGTTAAGATAATTGAGAAAGGTTTCATTGCAACTTTGTTGTATCCAGCTCTTTTACCAACCAAGATAGCAAGAACAAGACCTGCAAGACCACCATTCATATGTACAACTGTGCCACCTGCAAAGTCTAATGCACCTGCATCAAAAAGGTAAGCACCATCTCCACCCCATACCATGTGTGTAATTGGAGCATAAACAATAAGTCCCCAAAGAACAACGATAATCATCCATGTTGAAAATTTCAAACGACCAATTACTGACCCAGATGCAATAGCAATAGTAATCGCTGCAAATGTACCTTGGAATGCAATAAATACAAAGGTAGGGTAAGTTCCACTAAGGTCTGTCCATTTAATACCGTCAAGCATTAGGTTTCCAAATCCACCAAATACATTTTGAAGCATTGCACTTTCGTTAGTTCCAAATGCGATTGAATATCCTGCGATAATCCATACTAAAAATGCTACAACAAACGCACCCATAACCATAGAAAAGGTGTTAAGAGCATTTTTAGAACGTGTCATACCTGCGTAAAAAAGTGCAAGACCTGCTGGTGTCATTAGTAAGACAAGAGCTGTAGACATCATCATCCACGCTGTGTCCCCTGAATCGAGTTTGTCCTCTGCAAAAGCGAGAACTGGTAAAGCTAACAGTGTTAGCAGTGCTAGAAATTTATTTTTCATAAACTTACTCCTTCAAAAATTTTAATGACAGAGTATAACTTTATTTAAAGACAAATAAAATTTTATTCTGTATAAAAAATAAGCATTAACTTTTAAAGAGTTCCTATCCAATCATTGGCAAAATGGCTAAAATGATAATAAATTCAATAATAAACCCGATTTTATAAAAGAGTTCAGGGTTACGTTCTATTAGTGCTTTGGTACTGTCATTACATATCCACCAATTGCTAAGGCTTCTCCAATTTCTGTTGAAATTGCCCCAAGCATTGTCCAAACCATAAACGAAAAATCAAAGTACAAAAAAGCTGCAAATAGTGTTTTTGCATCTCCTTGTCCTTTTAGTGCTTTAAATCCTGCCATAATAACTCCTTATTCTAATTATTTAAGAGAATTATAGGAGAATTTTATGATTTTTATGAAAGAAAACTGATTAAAAAGTAACCATGTTTAAATTTACTAGTTGACTAAAAAATATACAATCAGATTGATTATAAGTTGTTTTTTTTAACTATAATAAATTTAATTTTTAATAACTACATTTTCAAGGAAAAGGGATTTAAATGTCTATATTAGCAAAAGCACTAGAGGCAAGAAGTAGAAAAAAGAACAAAGTAGAGGCTATAAAAGCTTTGAAAATGCCGATGGATGTTCACGCAAAACTTGAAGAGATTGCATCAGCAGGTTATGATGCTTTAACAAAAGAGGATTCAACATACTTTTTAAAATGTTTTGGACTCTTTGATAAGGGCGACTATTTTATCAAAATAAAAGCGAAAAACCACCTCATTCATGAGGTGTATGAAAGCGTAAACAGCAAATAAAAAAGTTTAATATTTTTTTTTGTTAATTTTAGTGTTCTTCAGATATAATAAGAGATATGAAATTTTAGAAAGGAGCAAAAGTGTTAAATATAGTAAAAGTTAGACTCTACCCAAGTGAAGAACAAAAAACTATATTAAATAAAACATTTGGCTCAGTTCGGTTTGTATATAATCA
>CAZIZE010000031.1:0-59404 GCA_964543655.1 uncultured bacterium | reverse complement strand
AATGCTGATGGCGTTGATTATTCACCAGTTGCTGAAAAGAAAATTGAATTATTTACAAAGCAAGGTTTAGATAAGCTTCCTATTTGTATGGCTAAAACACACCTTTCAATATCTCATGAACCAACCTGGAAAGGTGTTCCTAAAAATTATAGATTGCCAATTAGAGATATTAGACCTTCAGCTGGAGCTGGTTTCTTATATCCACTTTGTGGTGAAATGAGGACAATGCCAGGTCTTGGTAAAACTCCTGCTGGTTACAATGTTGATATTGACCTTGAAACAGGTGAAATCAAAGGATTGTTCTAATAGAAAAGGGAGGTTTTACCTCCCTTTTATTTGAATTTATTTTATTGCCCAGTGTGGGTAATAAAATAAGTTTAAATGAATTAAATAAATTTAGAGTTAGGAATAATGGCTGTTTATCAAGAAGTAAAAAAACCAGAAGGCAAATTTAAAGTAAAGTTTTTACCAAATAATGTTGAAATTGAGGTATATAAAGAGGGAGAAAACCTCCTTAAAATAGCAATGGCTGCAGGGGTTCATATTAATGCTTCATGTGGTGGTATTGGAGCATGTGGTAAGTGTAAGGTCAAAATTATTGGCGATAATTACATTGGTGGAAAAAGCCCAAAACTTGACAAAGAGGAAATTGAGGAAGGATACAGACTTGCATGTTTAACCAAGGTTAAAGGGCCAATTGAAGTTATTATACCTAAAGAATCACAGGTAGATAGCTCTGTTTTTCAACTTGATAAAGATTTCATTTTATCCTCAAGTAAAATAAAGCATTTAATTCCATCATTTGATATTGAGCCAACTGTTTTTAAACTTTTTCTTGATATAGATAAGCCCAATAAAGATGATAATTTAAATGATCTTGACAGAATACTCAGGACAATTAAAAATCAATACAATTATGATAATGTTACTGTAAATTTTGATGTAGTAAAAAGGCTTCCAGAAGTTTTAAGAAAAGCTGATTTCAAGGTTAATGTTACACTTGTAGCAAATGATAGTAGTTATAAAATTATAGATATTAATCCAAAAACTGAGAATATAAGAAACTTTGCTTTTGCAGTTGATATAGGCACAACATCCATTAGTGGCCAGATTATTGACCTGAATAAATGCATAGTTAAAGGAATAGATGAAATTGATATTGGTGGTAAGGAGTTTGTTGTTGCAGAGCATTCATTGTATAATGGTCAGGTTAGCTATGGAGAGGATGTTATTACACGAATAGTTTTTGCTTTAAAGGGAAATGGCCTTGAAGTTTTGCAGAAAGCAGTTGTTAAAACGATTAATGAAATACTTGAAGAAACCCTTAAAAAAAGCAATGTAAAAAGGGAAGAGATAAGTTTTATGGTTGTAGGTGCCAATACCACAATGACACAGCTTTTTCTTGGTGTTAATCCAAAATATATTAGAGAGGCACCTTATGTTCCAACAGCAAGGCTTTTTCCTCCAGTTAAAGCAAGTTCACTTGGGTTGAACCTTGGAGATTTTGTTTACGTTTACACATTTCCAAATGTTGCAAGTTATGTTGGTGGTGATATTGTTTCAGGTGTTCTTGCTACAGGAATTTTTCAGCAGCCAGAGCTTACACTTTTTATGGATATAGGTACCAATGGAGAAATAGTACTTGGTAATCAGGATTGGCTTGTTTGTACATCTTGTTCAGCAGGTCCAGCATTTGAGGGTGGTGGTATTAAGCATGGAATGAGAGCAACAATTGGGGCAATTGATCATGTTAAGATTAATCCTACAAATTATGAACCTATGGTTATGAGTATTGGAGATGAGAAACCAATAGGAATATGTGGCTCTGGTCTTATAGAGCTTGTTTCAGAGATGCTTTATGCAGGTATTATTAACCAGAATGGTAAATTTAATCCAGATATTGATTCTCCAAGAGTGAGAAAAGGAGAAGAGGGTGGTTATGAATATGTTCTTGTGTGGGAGGATTTGTCAGGGATAGATAATGATATTGTTATTACAGAGGCTGATATAGACAACCTTATTAGAGCAAAAGGTGCTATCTTTGCAGGGTGCAAAACTTTGCTTGACAGTGTTGGTATGACTTTTGATGACCTTGACAGAGTTATTATTGCTGGTGGCTTTGGAAAGTTTATTAACCTTGAAAAAGCAGTGAAAATTGGATTGTTTCCAGAAATGGATTTTAGCAAATTTATTTATGTTGGAAATTCATCTCTTCTTGGAGCAAGACTTGTAGCTTTTTCAAAAGATCTAATGAAAGAATCTGAAAAAGTTAGTAATATGATGACTCATATAGAGCTTGCAGATAATGTTAATTTTATGAATGAATTTGTAGCAGCTTGTTTTCTCCCTCATACAGATGGGAGTTTATTTCCAAATACAATTAAAGAGATTGAAGAAAAAAGAGCTGCAAGAGAAAGGAATAAATAAATTTAGGAGGTTTTATGGCAGTTAAAATAGCAGTTGCTGGTAAAGGTGGAACTGGTAAAACAACATTAACAGGATTGATGATTAGATATATTGTTGAAAATAAACTTGGTTCTGTGTTAGCAGTTGATGCAGATACTAATTCTAATTTAAATGAAGTTCTTGGTATTGAAGTTAATGAGACAATAGGTAATGCAAGAGAGACAATGAAAACTGATGTGCCTTCAGGTATGCCAAAAGATACATTTATTGAGTATAAAGTTCAAGAAGCTGTTAATGAAGGGGATGGATACGACCTGCTTGTTATGGGTACTCCAGAGGGGCAGGGATGTTACTGTGCTGCAAATACACTTTGTAAAAAGTATATTGATGTTTTACTTGACAATTATGACTATATTGTGATTGATAATGAAGCAGGAATGGAACATATGAGCAGATTGCTCACCAAAGATATAGATCATTTTTTTATAATCTCTGATCCTTCAAGAAGGGGGTTAATGACTGTTAAAAGGATTAAAGAACTTGGAGAGACATTAAAGCTTAATATTGCAAATTACTATATTATTGTTAACAGGGTTAGAGGTGAGATTGATGATGCTACAAAGAAATTTTTAGAAAAAGAGGGCATCTCTCCAGATGTATATATTCAGGAAGATGAAAAAATATCTGAATTAGATATGGCTGGAGAGCCAACATACAATTTGCCAGCAGATTCTGTTTCTGTTAAGCAAATGTTTAATTTTTTAGATAAAATTTTTAAGGCAAATAACTAAAAGAAAGGAGTGTAAAATGGCTTTTGCAATTCCCAAAGAGAATTATGCAGGAAAAATTAAAGTAGTCACCATAGGCAAAGGTGACAAAGCAGTGCAGGTAGGTGGTTATAACAGTATGCCTCTTTGTACTTTTGAAGGAGAATGGCCTAATAAGCCAGTTATTGCTATGGAGGTGTATGATATTGCACCAGATCAATGGCCACCAGCAGTGGTTGAGCCTTTTAAAGATGTTTTAAATGACCCAGGGGCATGGGCAAAAAAATGTGTTGAATATGGGGCTGATTTAATAGTGGTTCAACTTGCTGGCACAGATCCTAATGGTGCTAACAGAAGTGCAGAAGAAGCCGTTGAAACAGTTAAAGCTGTTAAAGAAGCAGTTGATGTTCCTTTAATTATATGGGGCTCTGGTAATGTGGAAAAGGATCAAGAAGTTCTTCCAGCAATTATGGAAGCTTTTCCAAATGAAAATTTTCTTCTTGGGCCAGCAGAAGAAGCAAATTATAAAAAAATTGCTGCTTCTGCAATAGGTTATGGACATTCAATAGTTGCTAAGTCATCTATTGATGTTAACCTTGCAAAACAGTTAAATATTCTTTGTGAAAACCTTGGACTTCCTCTTGACAAAATTATTATGGATCCAACAACAGGTGCTCTTGGTTATGGAATTGAATATACTTATTCAGTTATGGAGAGAATCTCATTGGCTGCATTAGCACAAAATGATGAAAAAATGCAGTTACCATTTGTAAATGATCTTGCAAAAGAAGCATGGAAAACAAGAGAAGCTATGCTTACAATTGAAGAAGAGCCTTCTTTTGGAGATCAAGATACAAGAGGTATCCTTATGGAGACAATAACAGCTCTTGATGTTTTAACAGCAGGTTCTTCAGTTTTAATTATGAGAAATCCTAAATCAGTTTCTGTTATGAAAGAACTGATTAATGAACTTTATGCTTAAAATTTAAATTTTAAATAGCCATGAAGGCAAAAAAACTATGGAGGTTTGAGTTATGTCAAAAATTATTGCAAGTGCTGCTATTAGAGGCGCACATGAAATTGTAAAAAGAGTTGAGCAAAAGTTAAATGATGCTATTGCACAATATGGAGAGGATAAAGAAGTTGCATATCCTAATACAGCTTACTATCTTCCTATTATATATGGTAACCTTGGTGTTGCTGTAAAAACTCTTGGTGATATGAAACCAGTTATTGAAAAATGTAAACAGCTTTTACCAGATGTTCCATCAGAAGAGTTGTGGTTACCATACTTGGGACCAACTCTTGATGCAGGTATGGCAACACTTTTTGCTTATGATATTGAGGAAGCATTAAAATATGTTGATCCAGATAAATGCCCTTACTTACCTGGTGGTACAGAATATGTTGACCCTGAAAGTGATAATATCTGGCTTGGTGCAGCAGATGATGTTATTATGAGAAAAAGAGGTGTTGAATTTGTTGATGGTTCTGCGCCTGGTTTTGCTGCAATTGTTGGAGCAGCACCTGATAATGAAACTGCTGTTAAAATTGCAAAAGAATTACAAGAAAAATATCTATATGTATTTATGGCAGCAGACCATAATGGCAAAAATATGGCTGAACAGCTTAAAGAAGAAGGTGTTCAGTTAGGTTGGGATACAAGACTTGTTCCATTTGGAAAAGATGTTTCAGCTGCTATCCATGCACTTGGTTTTGCTACAAGAGCTGCTATGAGTTTTGGTGGTGCAAAACCAGGAGATTATAAAAAAGTTTTGAGATACAACAAAAACAGAATTTTTGCTTTTGTTATAGCTCTTGGAAAAGTTACTGATGAATGGTATGCAGCAGCTGCTGGTGCTATTAATTATGGATTCCCAACTATTGCTGATAGTGATATTCCTCAGATATTACCTACAGGTATCTGTACTTATGAGCATGTTGTTTCTAATGTGCCTCATGATCAAATTGTTTCCAAAGCAATTGAAGTTAGAGGTCTTAAAATTGTTATTAAAAAGGTTGATGTTCCTGTTTCTTATGGTCCTGCATTTGAAGGTGAAAGAATTAAGAAGGATCAGATGAGATTGGAGCTTGGTGGACCTAAATCAATAGGATTTGAATTCTGTGAAATGAAAGAGATGGATGAAGTTGAAGATGGTAAAATTGAAGTTATTGGTAAAGATATTGATGAATTGCCAGAAGGTGGTCTTACACCAATTGCAATCTGGCTAAATGTTGCAGGTAGAAAATTCCAGAAAGATTTTGAGCCAATTATAGAGAGACAGTTCCACCATATGTTAAATGAAGCTGAAGGTGTTCTCCATATTGGTCAGAGAGACATTCTCTGGATGAGAATCTCTAAAAAAGCTTTTGATGCTGGTTTTAGATTGAGACACCTTGGACAGATTTTGCATGACAAATTACACCAAGATTTTGGTGCTATTATTGATAAAATTCAATGTACAATTTATACTGATGAAGAGAAGATTAAAGAAAAAATTGAATATGCAAGAAAAGTATGGCATGAAAGAGATACCAGACTTGCTGGTCTTACAGATGAGGAAGTTGATACCTTTTATTCATGTACATTGTGTCAATCATTTGCACCAACACACGTTTGTGTAATCACTCCAGAAAGACCAGGACTTTGCGGTGCATATAACTTACTTGACTGTAAAGCATCCTATGAAATTAACCCAACTGGTCCTAACCAGCCAATTCCTAAAGGTGATGTTGTTGATCCTGTTAAAGGTAGATGGAAAAATACAGATGAATTTATATTTACCCATTCAAACCAGGCTGTTGAATATGCTTGTGCTTACTCAATTATGGATGCTCCAATGACATCATGTGGTTGTTTTGAAGCAATTGCAGCATTTTTACCAATGTGTAATGCTGTTATGGTTGTTGACAGGGATTATACAGGTGATACACCTTGTGGAATGAGATTCTCTACACTTGCTGGTACTGTTGGTGGTGGATTGCAGACACCTGGTTTTGTTGGTATTTCCAAATTATTTGTTGGTTCTAAAAAGTTCATTTCAGCTGAAGGTGGAATTAAAAGACTTGCATGGATGCCTAAAGCATTAAAAGAGTTCCTTGCTGATGCTATTAAGAAGAGAGGTGAAGAGGAAGGTGTTCCAAATCTATATGATATGATAGCAACAGAAGAAGATTGCACTACAGAAGAAGAATTGTATGAATTTCTTGAAAAAGTTGGACATCCTTGTCTCACAATGGATCCAATGATGTAAAAATAAGTGGGGGATTCCCCCACTTAAAATATTTAAAGTAAAATTTGTGAAAGGAGTTTAAAATGGGCTTAACAGGGATACAGATTTTTAAGTTATTACCAAAGAAAAATTGTAAGGAATGTGGTGACCCAACATGTCTTGCATTTGCTATGAAGCTTGCTCAGGGTAAGGCAGAGCTTTCAAAATGTCCTTATGTTAGTGAAGAGGCAAAAGCACAACTTGCTGAGGCAAGTGCTCCTCCTATTAGAGGTGTTGTGGTAGGTACCGGTGATGAGCAATTGAAAATTGGTGAGGAATTAGTTCTTTATAGACATGAAAAAACATTTATCAATCCTCCTGCAATAGGTGTGCTTTTTAAAGATAGTGAAGATGATGCTGCAATTGATGAAAAACTTAAAAATTTCAATGAAATTTCATTTGAAAGGGTTGGTTACATATTAAAAGCACATCTTGCTGCTGTTTACAATGAGTCAGGTGATGTTGACAAGTTTGTTAATCTTGTTACAAAAATTAAAGATAATACCAAAAAGCCTATTATGATAATGAGTGAAAATGTAGAGGCTCTTGAAAAAGCCGCTGCTGTTATTAAAGGCTTAAAAGGTGTAATTTATGCTGCTACAGCAGATTCTCTTGACAAATTAGTGGAAGTTGCAAAAGCCAATGAATGTTCATTAGTAATCAAAGCGCCAATTGATGAAATAGAAGCATTAACCAAAAAAGCAGTTGCTGCTGGGTTAAAAGATTTAATTCTTGATACTGAAGCAAGAGATGTAAAAACCATGTTTGAGCATAACACATTTGTAAGAAGAGCAGCTCTTAAAAAGAAAAATAGAGATGTTGGATTTCCAACAGTTAATTTACCATGTTTTATGACAGATGATAAGATAAAAGAAGTTGCTATTGCTGCTCTTGCAATTGCAAAGTATGGTGGTATAATTGTAATTTCAGATGCTAAACCTGAAATTTTATTACCACTTGGAATTCAGAGACTTAATATTTACACAGACCCACAGAGACCAATGGTTGTTGAGCAGGGTATTTATCCAATTAATAATCCAGATGAAAATTCACCAGTTATTGTTACAACAAACTTTGCTCTTACATACTTTATTGTTGCTGCTGTTGTTGAGGCAAGTAGGGTACCAACCTGGCTTGTTATTATGGATGTTGAGGGTATGTCAGTGTTAACAGCATGGTCTGCTGGAAAGTTTGTTGCTGATGCAATAGCTCCTTTCTTGAAGAAAGTTGGTATTACTGAAAAAGTTAACCATAAACAGGTAATTATTCCTGGATATGTTGCACAGATTAGTGGTGAATTACAGGAAGAGCTTGGTGATGATTGGGAAGTTGTAATTGGTACAAGGGAAGCTGCTGATTTACCAGCATTCCTCAAAGATAATTACGGTAAGTAATTTTAAAGTAAAAGGATTTTATCCTATTTAAATTTAAGGAGGAACGGAGTATGGCTGTAAATTACAAAATAGAAACATTGGCAGAAAGTATAAATATTATGTCAAAAACAATTGGCCCTGCTATTAAAGAGAGAAATGCTAAGCCAGTTCAGAAAATGGCAGAAGAAGAGATAGAAGCTGGTGCAACAATTCTTGATCTCAACCTTGGTCCAGCAAGAAAAGCTGGTGATGAGATGATGGCATGGCTTGTAAAAACTGTTCAAGAAGTTGATCCAAGAGTTGGTGATGAAATTCCACTTGCTCTTGACACAACTAATACAGAAGCTGTTAAAGCAGGATTGAAAGTTGTGAGAAATCCAGAGACAGCTATAATTAACTCTATTTCAGCTCAGCCTGAATCTCTTGAAGAGAGAATGCCTCTTGTTAAAGAGTACAACTGCAACTTTGTTGCACTAACTTTAAGTGAAGAAGGTATTCCAAGAGATGTTAATGAAAGAGGAGACTGTGCTGGTAAAATTTATGCAAAAGCACTTGAATTTGGTATTCCAGAAAATAAAATGTGGATTGACCCAATAGTTTTACCAGTAAGTGTTAGTTTGAATCAGGTTATTGCTTTTCTTGAATTTTTGCCTATGATCCCTGATTTTGCTCCTGGTGCACTTTCAACATGTGGTTTATCTAACGTTTCAAATGGAACACCTACAGAGTTGAGACCTAAATTAAATGGTCCATATCAGGCAATGCATATGGTTCTTGGAATCTATTCTTCTATTGTGGATGCTTATGATAAAGATATGATGGCTCTTTGTAAAGGTGAAAGACCAAACCTTGTTGATCTTGCAGGTAGATTTATGGCTCATGAGCTTGATGAAGAAACTTTTCCAACAGTTTGTCATTATATAGAAACTCAGACTGATTATAAAAATCAGCCAAAAATTAATCCTAAAGAATTAGAAGGAATAGAGCTTGAATATTACAAGTCATTCCTTGTATTAACAGGAAAAGTTTTATATTCACATTCATGGCTTGAAATGGAAGTTTAAAGTTATTGAAATTTATAAATGGCTAAGAAAGAGCGGGGCTTTTGCTCCGCTTTTTTATTTTAAATTTTATTTTGTAAATTTAAAGATAATATGGTATTGAATTAGTTGTTAGTTGTTAGTTGTTAGTTGTTAGTTGTTAGTTGTTAGTTGATTGTTGTGAACTATGAACGTTGAACCGTGAACTTGTATTATACAGCAAAAAGTAATTAAATTAGAGAAATTTATAATAAATCTTATGGCTGATGTTAAAGAAGTTACAAAAACTAAAAAGAAAACAAAACAACCCAAATTATATAAAGTTTTAATGCACAATGATAATTATACAACAATGCAATTTGTTGTTGAAATTTTAGAAAAAATATTTAATAAATCTTATGAGGAAGCTGTAAGTATTATGTTGAAAATACATAATCATGGTGTTGGATTATGTGGAATTTATCCCTATGATATTGCAGTAACCAAAGTGGAAATTGTTCATTATCTTGCAGAAAAAAACAATTTCCCATTAAAGTGCTCAATAGAGCCTGAGGAGAGACAGGAGTAATAAATGTTAACAAAAAGTTTAAATGAAGTTTTTAATCTTGCTTATAAAATAGCAAGGGATAACAATCATCAGTTTGTTACACTTGAACATATTTTATACTGTATTTTATTAACTGATGAAGGAAAGGATATAATTTATAATTGTGGCGGTGATATTGATAATTTAAAGGCAAATCTTGAGATGTATTTTTCAGACTACATAGAGAAAACCAATATGCTTCCAGTGGAAACTGTTGCTGTGGAGAGAGTGCTCAGCAATGCAATTAACCATGTAAAATCAGCAGGACAGGATAAAGTAAGAATTGGGGATATATTAATAGCAATTTATGATGAAGAAGAAAGTTTTGCAAAGTATTTTCTTGAAGATGAAGAGCATATTACAAAGCTCGATATTATGAATTATGTTGAGCATGGTATTAGCAAGATTACTAATGAAGATTTTTCTGATAAGCAGGATAATGTTGAAGAGACTCCTGATGAAGAAGGAGAAGAAAAGCAGGATTCAGCACTTACGAAATTTACAACAGAGCTTGTGAGTCTTGCAAAAGAAGGTAAGATTGATCCAGTAATTGGTAGAGAGAGGGAGTTTCAAAGGATTATTCAGATTTTATGTAGAAGGAAAAAAAATAATCCAATCCTTGTTGGTGAACCTGGAGTTGGAAAAACAGCCATAGCAGAAGGATTAGCCATAAAAATAGCAAATAATGATGTACCTGAAAAGTTGCAAGATGCAAAGATTTTTTCACTTGATATGGGCTCACTTGTTGCAGGTACAAAATATAGAGGTGATTTTGAGAAAAGGTTAAAAGATGTAATAAAAGAAGTTTTAAAAGAGGAGAATCCAATAGTTTTTATTGATGAGATTCATACAATAGTTGGTGCTGGTGCTACAAGTAATGGTTCTCTTGATGCATCCAATATTTTAAAACCAGCTCTTGCACATGGCAAGCTAAAATGCATTGGAGCAACAACTTATGAAGAGTACAGAAATGGTTTTGAAAAGGATAAAGCTCTTTCAAGGAGATTTCAAAAGGTTGATATAGAGCAGCCTGATATTAATGAAGCTGTGGAAATTTTAAAAGGTTTAAAAGAAAAGTATGAATCCTTTCATAAAATAAAATATTCTGAAAAAGCAGTTAAATCTGCTGTTATTTTATCAGAAAAATATATACAAGGCAGGTTTTTACCTGATAAAGCTATAGACGTTATAGATGAAGCAGGTGCTTTTATTTCTGCAAATAGAAAGAGGAAAAAAAACATTATTACAGAGAGAGACATAGAAAAAGTAGTTTCAATTATGAGCAGAATGCCTGTAGCAGGTGCTGGAATATCGTACAAAAAAAGAGTTATTACACTTGAGAAAGAGCTTAAAAAGAGAATTTTTGGCCAAAATAGTGCTGTTGAAAAAGTTGTAAAAGCTCTCAAAAGAAATATTGCAGGACTTAGAGATGAGAATAAACCAATAGGCTCTTTTCTATTTACAGGACCAACTGGAGTGGGAAAAACAGAGCTTGCTCTACAGGTTTCAAAATTGCTTGGAATTAATTTTTTGAGATTTGACATGAGTGAATATATGGAGAAACATGCTGTTGCAAGGCTTATTGGCTCACCACCTGGTTATGTTGGTTTTGAGCAGGGAGGACAATTAACAGAAGCGGTGAATAAAAATCCACATACTGTTTTACTTTTTGATGAAATAGAGAAAGCACATTCAGATATTTACACTATTTTGCTTCAGATTATGGATTATGGAATATTAACAGATAATATTGGTAAAAAGGTTAATTTTAGAAATGTTATTTTAATTCTTACTTCAAACAGTGGTGCCAAAGAGATGGCAACTCAGAATATTGGTTTTCTTGAATCAGAGCTTGGAAAAAATTTAAAAGCAATAGAGCGAGAGTTCCCTCCAGAATTTAGAAATAGACTTGATGCAATAGTTGAATTTTCCTACTTAGATGAAGAAGTGATTATTTTGGTTGTTGATAAATTTATTGCCCAACTAAATGAAAGGTTAAGTAAAAAAAGAATAGTTATAAAATTAACAGATGCAGCTAAAAAGTACCTTGCTAAAAAAGGTTATAACAAGTTCTTTGGTGCAAGACCAATGGAAAGGTTAATTCAGGAAGAGATTAGTGATAAAGTAGCAGATATGATTTTACTCAGTAAAAGCAGTAGAGCTAAAATTATCGAGATAGATTTTAAAAATAATAAATTGATTTTTAATAGTAAAAGTAAAAGTGAAGAATTTGTTTAAATCTATGTAGATGGTTTATATTTTTTCATCCCAAATTACAAAGTTTCCCCCACTTTCAGAAGCTGATGACTCAGGACTTATTGCAGTTGGTGGTTCATATTCTTTTGAAACATTATACCAGGCATATATTTCTGGTATTTTCCCATGGTTTGATGAGAAATTATACTTAGGAAATAAAAAATACACCTTTATTTACTGGTATAGCCCAGATCCACGGTTTGTTATTTTTAAAGAAGATTTTAGAGTAGGAAAGAGGCTTGCAAGATATTATAAAACACATAACTATAAAATAACAGTAAATAAAGCATTTTATCAAGTAATAAAATCTTGCCAGGTTGTTCATTCATTAAAAGATAATACATGGATTTCTGATGAGATGGTAAATGGTTATCTTGAATTTTATAAAAAAGGTTTTATATTATCTATTGAGGTGTGGGAAAATGAGAAATTAGTTGGTGGACTTTATGGAGTAAATATTGGAAAATATTTTTCTGGAGAATCAATGTTTAGTTTAAAGCCAAATGTTTCAAAATTTGCATTTATATATCTTGCAAATATGCTTTTTGATAAGGGTTATGAATTTATTGATTGTCAGGTTTATTCACTTCACTTTAGTAGGTTTGGTGGAATTAATATTCCAAGAGAGGATTTTATTACTTTATTGAAAAGTGCAATATAATGATATTTTTGTTGATATAATTTTTTACTTGAAATAACTTTGTAATATTCTTAAATTATTGTTATTAAACTATCTTTCAATGTTGAACCATGAATTTTGTAACCTTAAACTTGTATTACAGGGGATAGCTGGGCAGTCGCCTGCTTTTGCAGGAGGAAAGTCCGGACACCAGAGGGCAGGGTGGTTGGTAACGCCAACTTCCAGTAATGGAAGGATAGTGCCACAGAAAATATACCGCCCCGCACCTGTTGGTTAATAGTTGTTGGTTGATAGTTGATAGTTGTTAGTTGGTTGAGACTTTTGTATTAATAAATATTGTGCGGGGTAAGGGTGAAAAGGTGAGGTAAGAGCTCACCGCATTACTGGTGACAGTAATGGCATGGTAAACCCCACCTGGTGCAAAGCCAAATAGGGGAATAAGAGTTGCCCTCCTCAATATTCCCGGGTAGGCTGCTAAAGCTTACAGGCAACTGTAAGCTTAGATGAATGACTGCCATTAACAGAATCCGGCTTATAGGCTATCCCCTTTTAAAAATTGCCTATGCTGCCAATACCTTGAAATGTTAGTTGAAAATTAAAAGAGAAATTGTATGGGTTGTGCTCTTCTGTAATATTAAAATTAGCTGCAAAGCATGGAATAGAGTATTTTAATCCATAGGTAATCTGCTCAAGCCTTGATTGAAGGATATCATAATTGGTATAATTATAAAAATCAAATTTATCCAAAAAGTGAACATTAAATCCCATGTTGTACTGTTTTACTTCATCTCTCATATATCTGTATTCCATGTATAAGAAATTTTTGTCAGTAAATTTTACATTGCTCCAAATGGAGAATTTTCTTAACTGATTTTCATATGGATCATAAGATAGGTTATTTTCCATTGAAAAATTTTTCCAGAGATTAAATCTTATATCAGAATATATATCACTATTTTTTCTTCCCTGAAAAAAGTAATCTTGCCTGTCTATTTGATAGAATTGATACAGTTCCCAGTAAATAAATTCTTGATAAGAGCCGTCATCCAATCTTGCTATTAATCTTTGCTTAAATCCATATTTTAAAATATTTCTATTAATTTCATCATCTATGTAATCAAAATGTCTAAAATTTTCAAAAATTGATTTGGTGTCAGAAATATAGTCAATCTCATACATTGGCTCAATAACATGCTTTAATTTAACCACCCCAAGATATGGAAAATCATAAACTCTGGATAATTGAAATCTGCCATTATGAAGAACGTGAAAATAGAACTTATTGGTATTGCCAAGGCTGTTTTCATCAACATCGAAAAAATATTCAGCAAATGTTGGTGCTACCTCTGTGGAAGTAATAAAATAATTTTTTAAATGTAATGGCTTTATTAATTCTGGTTTTATATAAATCCTTGAAAAACTTTCACCTTTTTTTCTATAAATATTTAGGTATTGTGCATCAAGTAAACTATATAGATTAATATTGAGAAAATCATTTTGAGAAACAAATATTCCAGCTTCTGGTAATTTTTGACTTGTGTATTTGTTGGTAGTTTTGGTAAGATCTTGAAAGTATTCAGCATCTAAGATAAGATTCAAATAATCAAATTTCTTTGTTGCATAGAGGATAGAATTCATGCTGTTTTCTGATTGAATTGATTGCCTATTCATAAAATTGGTGTTTTTAAAATCTTCAGGAAAATCATTTTTATAGTTTATATCGTTTATATAATTAATATCAGCAAAAATTTTAAAATCATTTTGAAATTCCTGGTAGTGATTGAATTTTAAATAAAAACGTTGCTTTGTATCATCATAAATAGAATAATATTTCCTTTTCATTCCTTTATCATCCAGATAGAAGAATCTTGCAAGACCTCTACCTTTATTTGTAAGCAAATATCTATATTCTGTACCAACTTTTATTCCCCTTTTTGACATTAAATCGTAATAGAAAGTCATATCACTACTCTGATTAATTGCCCAGTAGTAACCCTGTCTATATCTTGCTCCAAATTTACTGTTAAGACCAAAGTAGGGAATAAGAAATCCTGAGCCTCTCTCATTTTTAGTGGGGAATGTAGCATAAGGTACATACATTAAAGGATATGGAAAAAAACCAAACCTGAATTTCACACTTTTAGCTTTTCCCAATCCTTGAGGGGTAATTTTTATTGTCTTTGCTGTAAATGACCAGAACGGATTTTGTCTGCAACATGATGTAAGGGTAACATTGTCAAGAATATAGTTGCCGCTGGAATCTTTTTTAATAGAGTCACCAATAATTCTAAAATGTCTTTTTTTTATAAAAATTTCACCTTTTTCAATTTTACCAGTGTTGTTTTTAAGATCAAGAACCACTTTATTGCAATTAATTGTATCTCCATTTTGGACAATTTTTACATGACCTTCAGCTTCTACTAATTTTTTTATAAGATTATACTTTACTCTATCTGCATCAACAGTAAGTCCTTCTTGTGTGATTTTCACCAGACCTTCTGCATAAAATATTTGATTTTTTTTATCAAAACTTAAAACATCAGCAGTTATTTCAATTTTGGACTTTTTCTTAAAGGTGAAATTTTTTTTTATAAATTCAAGTGCAAAAAGGTTGTTTGCAATAAAAAGAATTGAGATAATAGATATAAATTTAATAATCTTTTTCATTTATACTTGTTCCCAACTGAAAATTTGGTTTTTTCTCCACCAAAAAATTCTTTTGCTTCACCAGCTGCATATAAAGAGCCAGTAAAAAGTATTAAATCATCGTTGGTGGCATTTTTCTCTGCTTCAATTATAGCTTCTGAAATATTTTTGCAAAACTTGTATGGTTTGCCAAATTTCTCTGCTTTTGATTGCAATGTATTAAAATCAGCAGCTCTGTCAAGCTTTGCTTTTGTAAATATGATTGTATGAGCCATTGGTAAAAGCTTTTTAAAAATTTCATCTATGTTTTTATCAGACATTACAGATATTATCAATATTAATTTTGAATAATTTTCTTTTTTAATATTTTTAGCAAGCAATTCTGCTCCTGCTGGATTATGAGCACCATCTATTATAAATAAAGGTGATTTTTTGACTTTTTCATATCGGCCTTCCCATTTTACATTTATTAATGCTTTTTTTAATAAATCTTCCTGTAAGTTAAAATGAGCACATTCAAGACTAAAAATAGATAGAGAAGCGTTATAAATCTGATAATCTCCTGATAGATTAATTTTTAATTTTTGAAAGGAATGGTTTTTAGAAAAGTAATTAAAATATGGAGTTTTTTTTTCAATTTTAACAGACTCTGATAATATAAAAAATTTGGAGTTTTTTTCAAGAGCTATTTTTTTCAAAACATGTAGAGGCTCCTCTTTAACCTCTCCAGTAACTGTAATAATGTTCTCCTTAATAATACCACCTTTTTCCCTGGCTATATCAGTTAATGTGGAGCCCAAAAACTCTTCATGCTCAAGAGAAATATTTGTAATAATTGCAACATAAGGCTTTCTTACAATATTTGTTGAGTCAAGAGTGCCACCAAGGCCGGTTTCCATTATTGCAAAATCAACATTTTTATCGTAGAAATATTTATATGCAACAGCAGTTGTAAAATCAAAAAAAGTAACAGGATCCTTGAGATTAATTTTATCTGCAATGGGCTTAAATTTATTAACATAATAAACAATATCTTCATCTGTTATTTCTTGCTGATTAATTCTGATCCTTTCATTAAATCTTACAAGGTGTGGTGATGTGTAAAGCCCTACTTTGTAGCCATGATAAAGTAAAATAGACTCAAGTATTGCAGCAGTTGAACCTTTACCATTGGTGCCAGCAATGTGAATAACTTTTAGCTTATCCTGAGGATTATTAAAAGGGTTGAGAAGGGCTGATATTTTGTGAAGGCCTAAACTAATGCCAAATTTTTCAAGATTATAAAGATAATCAAGAGCAGTTTTATAATCGTATTTCATATTTCTATAATCATTCCATCTCTGAGAAATTCAATATCTTTATCAGTTTCAATAGAGTCTATTTCATCTATAATTTTAGCTGTATAGTTTGGTTTCATATGATATATATAAATTTTAATGTTGTTATCTTTAATTTTTTCTATCTGTTCTTTCATTAAGTTTGGAGTAAGATGTTTACTGATTTCTGCAAGATGTTCAAACTGGTTGGGAAAAGAGGTTTCAATAATAACAAATTTAATTTTTTTATTTTCATTAATAACATCAAAAATTTTATCAGTTTTGTATGTATCAGAGATAAATACAAAAGCTACGTCTTCATTTTCTACAATGTATCCTACATTCGGGACAGTGTGATTTAGCTCAATAGCTGTAATAATGAGACCATTAAGATTAAATGGCTTGTCAGGATAAATTGTATGATAATGAAGAATTGGATCATTAATAGGAATCATTGAAAAATCTGGAAAAATTACATTGTTAAAAAAATTTTCTTTAAGGGAGCTAACCACTTTTTCCATTCCAAAAACATTTACTTTGTGACCTTTACATGAAACAAAATTGTCAGCAAGAAGAGGTATATCTTTTATATGGTCAAGATGGGTGTGAGTAATTAAAATATGTGAAATTTCTTTTTGCTCTTCAAGTAAAAGAGAACCCACTACATTCCCAGCATCAATGAGAATGGTATCGTTAATTAAAAGTGATGTTAAACCTTTATCTTTTTCACCACCACCGTGGCATCCTAATACATTTATTTTTAACATATTACTTAATGATTTAAAATTAAAATTTTGTCAAGAATTTTTTTATTTATTTTTATGTTTTAACAAATCAAAAGCAACACCTTCAAGCAAACTTGCATCTATGGAAATTATTTCATTAAAACCGAATGTTTCCATGGTATGCTTTACAATGAGAAGTCCTATTAAAATTACATCCTCTCTCCCTTTTTCAATATTATACTTTTCAAATCTTTCAAAGTTTGTCATAAGTAGCATTTCATTAAGCAATTTATTAATAAAACTTTTCGGTATTTTATGATTATTTATAAGTTCAGGTTTATAAATTTTCAAATTTTGATAAATTGCACTTAATGTTGTAATTGTACCTGCTGTGCCAACAAAATAGAGTTGTTTTGGTAAAGAAGCAGAAAATTTATTTTTGATTTGTGTTAAAAATTTAGAAATTTCAGTAGATGCGTTTTTAATTTCACTATTTTTTGGAGGATCATGATGTATAAATTTTTCATATAGAAAAACTACTCCAAATTTTTCACTAATAGATTTTATTAGTGTCCTATTTTTTGCAAGGGAATATTCATTGCTCCCACCGCCAATATCAAGTAGTAAAAAATTTTCAATATTTTTATCAAGTACAGATAATACTCCTAAAAATGTTAACTCAGCTTCTTCTTTCCCTGAAATAATATCAATTTTTAACCTTAATTTATCATACACCTCTTCTACAAATTTTTTGCCATTAGCACTTTCTCTAATCACACTTGTTGCCACTGCTCTGTAAAGGTTAACAGAGTGTTTTTTCATTATATTTTTGTAATTTTCAAGGGTTTTTAAAACTCTTGCTTTTGCGTTATCCTGCAAAATACCATTGAAGTTTTCCCCAAGTCTTGTAATTGTTCTAACTTTTTCTAAAACTTTCATTGAAACTGAATCAATTATTAATAATCTTGTGGTATTTGTGCCAATATCAATAGCTGCTACCTTCATAAATCTCCTTCTCTATAATATGTTTTTTTTCAAATTTTTCAAATTTATTTAAAGCAAGTTTTACAGGAATTATTACTAAATTTTTACTCTTGTTTGCAATAAATACTGATAATGCATGTACAGTTCTCCTATCAGGATGACCAATGGCTATTGCAAAGCCATTTTTCATTGCAAGTTTTTCAGCTTTTTGCAAGTTTTTTAAAATATATGAAAATTCTTTTTTATTATCAATGAAAATATCTCTTATCCCAGATTTAATATTATGCTTTAAAGCAATTTTCCCTGCAATTGTGCACCTTGCTGTTTTACTATCTATAAAAAACTTACCTTTTTCAAAGGTTGAAAAAAATAGCTCCATTTTCTCTCTATTGCAAGTTAATTTTGATCCCATATGATTGTTAATCCCTTCATAAAATGGTATAGATTTTAAATTAGCAAAAAGTTGCTTTTTAAAAGTGTTATTATCCATTGTTGATAATAAGAAATGATTATAATTTCTAAGTGGTTTAGCTGGTTCCATTGGCATATGTAGCATTACATGCAAGTGATGTTTTAGAGCATAGATAGAGATTAGTTTAGATTCTTTTAAAAAAGGGATTATTGATAGAGTGATGTTATCATTTATTTTCCAGAACTCTTTTGCACGGCTCAGGTTTGGGCCAATATCATCAATTATAATAGATAGATATTTAAAATTTGATTGTTTTTTTGCAGAGATTTTTTTTAATTTCGGTTTCAATATTTTTACTTTTTCTAAAAATAGCATTGCGAGGAGTTTATTTTCATAGAAAATTTTTATATTATTATCAGATTTTTCTATTAAAAAATTGTTTTTTTCCAATAACTTAAAGAATTGATTTCTATTTTCAAGGGTTTTATAATGGAAAATAAAAATATTATTTTTTTTAGAAATATTAAATTTTTTTAAAATTGTGTTTAACTTATTTAAGTGACTATCAAATGCTTTTCCCTGATTATTTTTTAAAGAGAATTTTTCCAATAGTATGACATTTAAAATGGTGATACAAATTAAGAAAATTATAGGAAGCTTTTTCATTGTATAAAATAAGGGAGCAGGTGGAACATTTTAAATCCACCACTCCCTGAGAAATTAAAATTATTTACCTGAAACAATCTGCAGTGCTTTAAGAAGTTGCAATCCTTGTAATAACTGATAATCTTTTACTTTGTCAAATGGGATAACACCTTTTAATTTTTTATGTTCTTCCTTGTTTGTTTTATCTGAAGTTGCCTCAAAATGGCCTTTTAAATCTTTTTCTCTTAAGAAAAATGAATCAACTGTTTTATTGTCTGGTAGAATTTTTCTCTGCTTTACAATAATATCAGGGGTTATCCCTTTTGCTTGAATGGATCTACCTGATGGTGTGTAATATTTTGCTGTGGTTAATCTCAAAGCTGAGCCATCATCAAGTGGTATAATTGTCTGAACAGAGCCTTTTCCAAAAGTTTGAGTACCTAAAATAATTGCTCTTTTATGATCCTGTAATGCACCAGAAACTATTTCAGATGCACTTGCACTACCACCATTTACAAGAACAACCATGGGATAATCTCCTTCTGTACCATCATTATGAGCGTAAAATACCATCTGGCTGTTTGGTATTCTTCCCTTGGTATAAACAATTTTACCTTTTTTAAGAAATATATCTGAAACTTTTACTGCTTGAGCCAATAATCCTCCAGGGTTATTTCTTAAATCAAGTATAACTCCTTTAATTGTGCCAAATTCTTTCTTAAACTTATCAAGAGCTTTTATAACAGATGAAGCTGTTCTTTCTTGAAATTGTGTAATTCTAATATAGCCAATATCATTATCATACATTCTGCTTTTAACACTTTTGATTTTTATTATATCACGAACTATTGTAATATTTTTTAATTTTTTAAGTCCTTCTCTGAAAATGGAAATAGTAACTTTGGTACCTTTTTTACCTCTCAATTTTTTTACAGCATCCATTAAGGTCATATTTTTGGTACTTTCACCATTTATTTTAATTATTTTATCACCTGCTTTAACACCAGCTTTGTAAGCTGGAGTATCTTCTATTGGTGCTACAACAGTAAGTACTCCGTTTCTAATTGTTATTTCAATACCAAGTCCACCAAATTCTCCTGTAGTTTCCACCTGCATTTCTTTGAAGCTATCAGGGGTGAGAAAAGAAGAGTGTGGATCAAGTGACGAAAGCATTCCATTTATTGCTCCATAAATTAAATCTTTATAAGTTTTATCATCAACATAATCTTTTTTTACTATTGAGAGAACTTTTGTAAACAACTCTATATTTTTATAAATATTATTATCATCAGGAGATTTTTCCTTTGTAGCAGTTAGTATGGAAACCTGAATTAATAGGAAAGTAATAAGACAAAGTAGAATAATAATATTTTTTTTGAAAAATCTTTTCATTGTTCCCTCCTCAAGATTGATTATTAAAAATTTTGGTTAATTTTAGAACTGTTTCGCAATATAATTTTGAGTGATTATAGCTATATATAACTTTAAGTTTTTTTTGATAAGGTAATTTTTCAGACCAGCCAGCTTTTTTTAAATAATTAGCAATACTAAAAATAGCATCAGGATATTCATCAAGATTTATTTTTCCATCATTATTGCCGTCAACTGCATAATTAAGAAAAGATAGTGGGATAAATTGTGAGAGTCCAAAAGCACCTGCCCAAGAGCCTTTAATTTTGAAAACATCAATCCTGTGTTGTAAAAATATTTTCTTCAACGCAGTAATCTGGCGTCTTGCCCATGCACTTTTCCATTTAAGCTTTTTTAAAAACCACTTTTTAGTTATATCAGGATATTTGTTTTTAATATCATTAAATAGCTTATTTTGCAAATTCTTATCTTTGCTAAGAATAACTAAACTTTTATAAACAGCCACTATGTTGTATTTTGGATGATGATTACCACAGAGAGATTCAATTGTGAGAATTGATAGAATAACATAAGGTGAAACATTATACTTCTTTTCAGCAGCTAAAAAGTATTTTTTATTTTTTTTAAAACAGTTAATAGAGCTTTTAATTACACTTTGTTTAAAATAAGGGGTGTAATTTTCTTTTACTTCAACAAACTTAAAATTTTTAAATGTTGCTTTATAGTCAAAAGGTAAGTTGTTGTACATTTCATTAAAATTATCTTCACTAAAATATTTTAATTTATTGGATAATGCATTTAACTGTAAAGAGAGTAGAAAAATAGGAATGAAAATTAGCAACCAGAATTTGGAATTAAGCATATGAATTTCCCTTCAGATTTTGCTAAAAATTGATGCTCTTCACCTCCTGGGATGAAAAATGCGTCACCTTCTTTATAAGGTATTAAATCTCCATTTAAAAATATTTCACCTTCACCTTTTAAAATTAAAACTTCATGTTCCCAATCATGGGTATGCCTGGGAGTATGACCATCCTTTTCTATATGGAAAATTCTGAAAGCAAAGTTTGGTACACCATCTTTTGGAGCAAAAACCCACTGGACTTTCACACCTTTAGCACCTTCTAATTCAACATTCTCTATAGGAACTTCAGATATATTTTTCTTAAGCATATTATCCTCCTTTGAAATTATTCTTAAGAATTATCATTAAAAAAAAATTATGTCAATTATTTTGGATTGATTTAATTCTTTTTAATTTTGGGGTTTAATCCGAACTATCAGATTTATAGGTGATAAAAGCTTAAAATAGATAGTTAAAATTAAATTTTTAGAAATTTAGCAATATTAGCCCGTTTCTATTTTATACTTTACACCTTTATTTGCTATATTGGACTGCTTAACTCTTGAATGAACAAGGGAATTTGCTGGAGTATCTTTTGTTACTGTTGTGCCAGCTGCAATTAAGGTATAATCTCCAATATTTACAGGTGCAACTAACTGTGTATCACTTCCAATGAAAACATGTTTGCCAATAAAAGTTTTATATTTATTCACACCGTCATAATTACAAGTAATGGTACCGGCACCTACATTCACTCCCTCTTCTATATTAGCATCTCCAAGATAACTTAAATGAGAAGCTTTAACCTCTTTTTTCAAAATAGATTTTTTTATTTCAACGAAATTTCCAACTTTGCAATTTTCTCCTATTTCACTTCCTGGTCTCAAATGGCTAAATGGTCCAATTTGAGTTCCTGTATCAATTTTAGCAGAATCTAAATAACAGTGGGCTTTTATATTTACATTGTCAGCAATAAAAGTATTTTTTATAACATTAAATGGGCCTATTTCACATTTTTCACCAATTATTGAGTTGTCAATAATCACATTGTCTGGATAAATAACAGAATCTCTTCCTATTTTAATATTGAGGTGT
Organism: uncultured bacterium; assembly: GCA_964543655.1. Lineage (GTDB taxonomy): Bacteria > DYJV01 > DYJV01 > DYJV01 > DYJV01 > CAZBLP01. Next base: position 37,026 of record CAZIZE010000031.1, on the reverse strand, counting down.
AGGTATGTTGTTTCTGGTTTAATAAAAGTAACCCCTTCAGATTGCAACTCTGCTATTTTCCTCTTTACTAAAATATTTTCAGCATAGGCAAGCTGCTCCCTACTATTAATACCAATAAATTCTTCACTTGTTCCAAAAGCAACAGCAGAAACATCTATTTTATTTTTTACTGCTGTTTCAACAATGTCAGTAAGATAATATTCACCCTGAGCATTATTATTGTCAACCTTTTCAAGTAGATTAAAAAGAATATCACTTTTTACACAGTAAATACCTGTGTTTATTTCATTTATCTTTTTCTCTTCAATACTTGCATCCTTTTCTTCTACTATTTTAATAAAATTTTTACCATCTCTAATTATTCTCCCATATCCATACGGATTTTCAACAAAAGTTGACATTACCAATAATGAAATATTGTTCTCATTAAAAAAGTCTATAAAATTTATTAAACTTTCTCCACTTACAAGAGGCATATCTCCACATAATATGAGGACATTGCTATTCCTATTGTTAAAAAACTCTTTGCAGGAATTTACAGCATCACCTGTACCATTTTGCATTTTTTGTTCAATAAATTTTAATTTACCCTCAAATTTTTTATTAAAATAACTTTCAATAATTTCTTTTTTATAACCAACCACAACAAATATATTGTCTGGTTTTAATTTATTGGCATTTTCAATAACTATTTCAAGCATTGGCAAACCGCATATTTTGTGCATTACTTTAGGAATGTCTGATTTCATCCTTGTTCCTTTGCCAGCTGCTAAAATAATAATATCCAAACCTTTCATTTACCTCCTCCTAACCAATCATTGGAAAATCTGCTAAAAGTCTTTTCTTCAAGAGATTTTTCATTTAATACTTTATTAACATTAAATTCATAATTTTCAAAAAATTTCATTAAAAATTTATAAGCTGAGTTTATCTCAATAATCTCTTCTAAAGAATCTGAAATATCAGGATGATACTGTTTTACCTTTTTCCTGTACAAATGTTTTAATTTTTTAATTGAAATTGTATCATTTATTTCAAGAATTTCAAATGCTCTCTTTAAATCCATAATTCATTAGATATATAAAAATTTAATAAAAATCAATTTGATTTTTATATTTTTTTCTGTTATCGCTGCTCTGTTTTTAAATACAATTATGGAGGGTTAAAATGGCTATAGATCTTAATTTAAACGATGTTATTAATAATCCTAACATGGATTTGTTAAGAGATTTAACTTTTAAACAAAAAAATGTCATAAAAACTGAATTTAATAATCCAGATGCTATTACTAAAGCTAAAGCAAGAAGTGCAAAAAACACATACATTGTTACTGATGATACTTCTATTACAGATACTCAAACTATCTCTGTGGAAGAAGGTGAAAGAATTGCTAATATTCAAGATGAGTTTATAAAAAATAGAAAAATGATAAAAATAAATGGCTTTATTGCTTATGACAATATGGTTAAAGTTCCAAGTCAACTTGTTATTCAAGAAGAATATGCCAATGTAGCTGCTATGCAGAAGTTATTATATTTTGAACCTGACAATGGCAATTTTCAACCTCTATTTCAAATTATTATGACTCCAGACCTTGAAATAGATGGTTACAATGATAAAAGAGTTATTGCAGTATACCTTGATAAATGGGTTACAAGAGTTATTAATTCAGATTACTTTGGTGAATCCAAAAAGGGTGGGCTCAGAATGTGGAACAAATATATTTACGAAAAAGGTGGGCTTGCTCTTCATGCTGGATGTAAAATAGTTCCTACAGATAGAGGAGAGAAATCTTTTCTTATAATTGGTCTCTCTGGTACAGGAAAAACTACTACCACTTTTACAGATCAAAATGGCTCGCAGCCAGTTCAGGATGATTTTGTGGCTTTAATGCCTGATGGTAGAGCTTATGGCACAGAGCGTGGTTGTTTTGCAAAAACTTTTGGCTTAAATAAGGAAAATGAGCCCATTATCTATAATGCTGTTACAAAGCCCACTTCTTTTCTTGAAAATGTTACAATTGATGAAAATGGTAAGGTAGACTTCTATGGAAAAGTTCACTCTGAAAATGGCAGAGCTGTTTTTCTAATGGAAGATATCCCAAATGCAAAGCTTATTCCACGTATTGAAAAGGCTGATTTCCTTCTAATTTTAAATAGAAATGAAAATATTATTCCAGGTGTTGCAAAACTTGATAAAAATCAGGCAGCAGCTTATTTTATGCTTGGTGAAACTACCGGTACAAGTGCAGGTGGTAAAGCTGAAGAAGGAAAATTTTTAAGAATTCCGGGAACAAATCCATTCTTTCCACTGAGACAGGGTTTTCAGGGAAATAGGTTAAAAGAATTACTTGAAAATATCAATATGGAAGTTTACATAATGAATACAGGTAGAGTTGGTGGAAAAGAAGATGTTGAAGGAAGCTTAAAAGTTAAAATCAAGCACTCATCTGCAATAGTAAAAGGCATAGCTGAAGGGACAATTAAGTGGGTAAAAGATGAAGATTTTGGCTATGAAATAGCAGAACAAGTTCCTGGTATTGACAGGGAAGATATATATATTTTACAACCCAAAAAACTTTATGAAAAACAGAATAGAATTGATGAATATAATAGCATAGTTAAAAGGTTGAAGCAGGAAAGATATGAACATTTGAAAAAATATCCAGACCTTGAAAAAGAAATTCTTGAGTCACTATTATAATAATTTTATCTTGACTTATGAAGCCTTTAAATAGTATATGTATTAATAGTTTTTAATATTTTGAGAGGTTAACATTGAAGCTTTTTCAAATAGAGCAGTGTAGTGGCAATACAGGTTGCCCCAATTCTTTGTTAGACACAGAGCCACTTGCCCAAAAATTATATAAAATTGCAAAATTAGAAAATATAGAGGAAGTTATTCATTCAAAAATTAAGGGTCCAATTAGACAGCATCATTGTTTCAGGGTTTCAATTGCCAATTGCCCCAATGCTTGTTCACAGGTACAGATTAAAGATGTGGGAATCATCTCAAAAGTAAAAATTAGTATAGATATGGATAAATGTTCCCTATGTGGTAAATGTGTAAAAACTTGCTTTGAGAATGCATTAAAAATCAAGGAACATACATTAACATTTAACCAGGGAAACTGCATAGGTTGTGGCATGTGCATAAAAGTATGCAGGGAAGGTGCTATTAAAGTAATTGATAAGGGATTTCAAATTCTCGCTGGTGGTAAATTAGGAAGACACCCAATGCTTGCATTAGAAATTAAGAATTTTACATCTTTTGAGGAATGTATTGACATTTTTAAAAAAATATTAATTTATTATAAAGAAAACTCTATTATTGGTGAAAGATTAGGTACAATTTTTCAGAGGATGAAAATTAATGAACATAGTATTAAAAATTTATTCACATGATTTTTCAATTAAAAGAAAGGAGGTAGAGAGATGAAAGTTTTTAAGAAATTTTTAATGTTTTTTATTTTATTCTCATTTGTTTTTGCTGGAAATATTATGGCAAAGCCATCTAAATGTGAGAATTGCCACAAAAAATTGAATCCAGGACTTGTGAAGGATTTTAACAGAGGTAAAATGGCAAAAAAGCTTACCTGTAAATCTTGTCATGGTTCATCACACAAAACATCCACTGATTATGCTAAAGCTAAATTACCTACAATTAGCACCTGTAAAAGATGCCACAAAAAGCAGGTAAAGCAATATATGTCAGGTAAACATGCACTTGGTTTATTGCCAGTTATTGCTTTTCCAGGGTTTGCACACAAACAGCCAAAGGCATTTATAGCAGGACAGAAAGGTTGTAATGGATGCCATAATCTTGGAATTACTGATGAGCATGTTAGAAAGAATGTTGCGTACAGGAAATATTACAAGTATGGAATGGATTGTCAGAACTGCCATACAAGACATGCCTTTTCTGTTGAGGAAGCTAAAGAACCAGAAGCATGTAATAGCTGCCATACAGGATTTGACCATGCTCAATGGGAAATGTGGAAGCATTCCAAGCATGGTGCTGCTTATGAGACCAACAGAAAAGCACATAGAGGTCCAACTTGTCAAGATTGCCACATGCAGAATGGAAATCATAGAGTTATGACAGCATGGGGATTTCTTGCTCTTAGACTTCCTGAAAAAGATAAAGAGTGGCTTGGCTATAGAGTAACTATTTTACAAGCTCTTGGTGTTCTTGATGCTAAAGGCAAGCCAACAAAACGACTTGATGTTGTAAAAAAAGCTAATCTTGCAAGACTTGATGCTGCTTCTTTTAATAAAGAAAGAGAGAGAATGATAAATACTTGCAAAAAATGTCACTCTGAAAATTTTGCAAAAGAGAATCTTAAAAATGCTGATATGATGATTAAAGCATCTGATAAAATATTTGCAGAAGCTATTAACATTGTAAAAGATCTTTACAAAGATGGTATTATCAAAAAGAAAACTAACCAGGCTACCTGGCCTTATCCTGATTTGCTCAATTTTTATGAAGTGAACACTCATGTAGAAGAGCTTTTATATGAAATGTTCATGGATTACAGAATGAAAACATATCAAGCAGCTTTTCACATTATGCCAGATTATACAACCTGGTATGGTTACGCAAAATTAAAAGAAACTCTTGTGGAAATCAAAAGAGAAGCAAACATAATGAGAAAGATGAGTGCCAAAAAATAAATATTAAAATCCCCTCTTTCTGAGGGGGTTTTCTTTTTATTCATTTCCTGTTTTTCTCAATAAATTTTTAAAAATTACTTGATTTTTTTTTTATCTATTAGTATGGTGCATATCTAATTTTATAAGGAGGTTATTTATGTTTGTAGACACATTGTACGCAGCAGGTAAGGCTGCACCAAATGCAGGAGCTGCAATTGCTCAAATGGTGCCTTTAATTTTAATCTTTGTTGTTTTCTATTTTCTTCTCATTAGGCCACAACAGAAAAGAGCCAAAGAGCATAGAAAAATGTTGCAAGAATTAAAAAAAGGTGATGAAGTTATAACTTCAGGTGGCATTTATGGTAAGATTGTTGGGATAACTGATGATGTCCTTACTCTTGAAGTGGCAGATAATGTGAAAATTAAAGTTGCTCGTACTTTTGTAAGCGCCAAAGCAAAATAATAAAGTTTTAAACAGAGGTGAATATAAATGATTAGAAGTTTAAAATGGAGATTCCTGATAATATTAGGTGTGATTCTTTGGGCTATTGTTTATATATTGCCAACAGTATTTAATGGTACACCTTCCTGGTGGCCATCTTTTTTACCTACCAAAAAGATTCACCTTGGACTTGATTTACAAGGTGGAATGCACCTTATTATGGAGGTAAAAACAGATGAGGCTATTAAAACAACTCTTGATAGATATACTGACAACATAGCTTCTGTATTAAAAGACAATAAAATACATTATAAATCTGTTAAACGTGTTAATATGAATCTTGTTGTTACTGTTGATAGTACTGATAGAGATAAAGTTACTCAGATTATTTCTGAAGAATTTCCTAATCTTGAAATAAAATCCTTTAAAGGGGATAAATTAGTTCTTGCTTTTTCGGATAAATATTTAAAATATTTGAGAAAATTTTCTGTTGACCAGGCAGTAGAAACAATTAGAAACAGAATTGACCAATTTGGAGTTACAGAGCCTGAAGTTAGGTCAATGGGTGATAATAGAATTTTAATAGAGCTTCCTGGTATTAAAGATCCTGATAGAGCATTAAGAATCATTGGTAAAACAGCAAGGCTTGAATTTAAATTGGTAAATGAAAATATTGATACCAAAAATTTAAATCCTAAAAATATACCTTCAAATTGTCAGATTTTATACCAGTATGTGAAAGATGACATGGGTAGAGTTATTTCAAAAAGGCCAATAGTTGTTTATAAAAAGGTTCTTCTAACAGGGCAATATATTAAAGATGCAAGGGTTAATATTAATCCAACTTACAATGAACCTTACGTTTCAATAGAGTTTGATAATCAAGGTGCTAAAATTTTTGATAGAATTACTGCTGAAAATGTTGGAAAAAGACTTGCCATTATTCTTGATAACAATGTTTATTCAGCACCAGTAATTCAAGAAAGGATATCAGGTGGTAGAGCTCAAATTACAGGCAGGTTTACAGAAAAAGAAGCTCACGACCTTGCTATAGTTTTAAGAGCTGGAGCACTTCCAGCACCAGTGAAAGTATTGGAAAAAAGGACCGTTGGACCATCATTGGGACACGATTCAATTAAAAAAGGTTTTTATTCAATGTTTATTGGTGGTATAATTGTGTTTATTTTTATGATATTCTATTATAGCCTTGCAGGTGTAGCAGCTGATATTGCACTTGCTTTAAATATTCTTTTTATTATGTCATGCCTTGCAGCTTTTGGAGCTACTCTCACGCTCCCGGGTATTGCAGGTATAATTTTAACAATTGGTATGGCAGTAGATGCTAATGTGCTCATATTTGAAAGAATCAGGGAAGAGCTAAGAAAAGGTGTAAAAATAAGAGGTGCTGTTGAAAATGGTTTTTCCAGAGCATTTCTTACTATTTTTGATGCCAATATAACCACATTAATTGCTGCTATAGTTTTGTATCAGTATGGTACAGGTCCAATAAAAGGATTTGCAGTTACCCTCTCAATAGGGATTATATCCAGTATGTTTACTGCAATCTTTGTTTCAAGATTCATATTTGATTATGTTCTAACAAATTATAAAGTAAAAAAAATCAGAATCGGTTAATGGAGGAGCTTTTTAAATGGAATTTATTAAACCAGGAATCAATATAGATTTTGTAGGAAAAAGGAAGATATTTATAACAATTTCCATTTTATTGATACTTGCAGGAATCATTTCTCTTATAATAAAGGGAGGCCCCAAATATGGTGTTGATTTTGCCGGTGGTACAATTGTACAAATAAAATTTAAAAAACCTATTCAAATTGGTCAGCTTAGAAAAGTAATGGGCAAAGATGTTTCTGTGCAAAGTTTTGGAGATTCTGGTAATGAGTTTTTGTTAAGGTTTGCCCAATCTTCTGCAGATACAGAAGCTCTTTCCAAAGATATTAAAGAGAAATTAATTAAAAATTTTGGCAAAGGAAGTTATGAGATAAGAAGAATTGAAATGGTTGGTCCTAAAATAGGAAAGGATTTACGTAAAAAAGGATTGCTTGCTGTTATTGTAGCTCTTATTGGTATTTTAATTTATATTTCAGTTAGATTTGAATTTAGGTTTGCTGTTGGGGCAATTATAGCACTTGTTCATGATGTTTTAATTACATTAGGTATGTTTTCAATATTAAATAAAGAAATTGATCTTACTGTGCTTGCAGCTTTTCTTACTCTTGTTGGTTACTCTCTTAATGACACAATTATTGTTTATGACAGAATTAGGGAAAATATGAAAAAATATGTAAAAGGTCTTTTTGCAAATATAATCAATAGGAGTATTAATGAGACATTAAGCAGGACAATTCTTACCTCAGGAACCACTCTATTTGTTGTGCTTGCACTATTTCTGTTTGGTGGTGGTGTTATCCATGATTTTGCACTTGCATTGTTAATAGGAATAATTGTAGGTACATATTCATCCATTTACATAGCCAGTCCAATACTTTTGCTACTTGATAAGAAAAAGAAAAAATGAATTTAAGAATAGTTGAAATTTTCAAGTCTATTCAAGGGGAATCTTCATTTGCAGGATTCCCCTTTTTGTTTATTAGATTAGCAGGCTGTAATCTGAGATGCAGTTATTGTGACACAAAATATGCACAGGAAGAAAATAATTTTCCTGAAATTGAAATTGAAAAAATTTTAAATAAAATTGAAAGTTATAAAATTAGGAGAGTGTTAGTTACTGGTGGTGAGCCGCTATTGCAGAACAATGTTTATAACTTAATAGAGCAAATTTTAAATATGAAAAAAGAAGTTTTTATTGAAACTAATGGCTCTATTCTATTGGATAAGGTTGATTATAGTGTTGTGAAGATAGTTGACTTTAAGACCCCTTCAAGTGGAATGTGCCAAAAAAATAATTTTAAAAACATTCATTATTTAACAGAGAATGATGAAGTTAAATTTGTTATTGGTTGTGAAGAAGATTTTAAATGGAGTATAGATGTGGTAAAAAAATATAAATTAGAGCAACAGGTTAGAAATATCCATTTTTCTCCTGTTTGGAATAAATTAAATGCTAAAATTTTAGGAGAATGGATTTTATCAACTAATGTTGATGTTAGGCTAACAATACAACTTCATAAAATTTTAAATATGAAATGAAAAAACAGCATTTCCATGGTCACAGAGAAAGATTAAGAAAAAAATATTTAGAAAAAGGCATTGAATCCCTTAATGATTATGAAATCTTGGAGCTAATTCTTTTTTACTCAATACCAGTAAAAGATACAAAACCTGTTGCAAAGGAATTATTACAGAAGTTTGGCTCAATTAAAAATATATTAGCACATCTTAACTTAGAAGAATTTTCATCGATTAAAGGATTAGGGGAAAAATCTTATATACTTTTTTCATTAATAAAAGATTTTCATAAAATAATAGAAAAAAATGCAATAATTGAAAACAAAAAATGTATTAAATCATTAGATGATGTTATAAAATTCTCAAAAAATATTCTGTGGGATGTTAATTTTGAGCAATTTTGCTGTTTATTTTTAAATTCTAAAAATGAGGTTTTAAAATTTGAAATATTGGAACAGGGTACTGTTAATGAGACCTACATTTATTTTAGAAAATTATTTGAAAAAGCATTTAAAATAAAAGCAACAGCACTTATACTTATTCATAACCATCCATCTGGCAATGCAACTCCATCCAGAGAAGATATGAACATTACCAGGGAAATAGTAAAAATAGCTGCTCCACTTGGTATTACAGTTCATGACCATGTAATCATTGCAGGTGATAATTATTTTTCTTTTAAAAAGGAAAATATAATATAGTATGGTATAAATATTGCGATAAATAAATTTGAGGAAAATTTTGCGGAGGTAAAAATGATAACTAATACTTTTGCAGTTGATAATACACAGAATGTTCAACAAACAGATTCCACTAAAAAAAATGACAAAACATCTGATGAGCTTTCATCATTAACAAGTGATGGGATGGGAAAAGATGATTTTTTAAAGTTATTTGTGGAGCAGTTAAAAAATCAAGATCCTTTAAATCCAATGGAAGATTATGAAGTTGCTGCTCAGCTTGCACAATATTCTTCTCTTGAACAATTAGTTAATATTAATAAAAATTTTGACAAATTTCTCGGTGCCATGTCATTGAATTCATATTTTCAGGGATTAAACCTGCTTGGTAAAAATATTGAATATACCGGTGATAAATTTGAATATGATCCTGAGAAAGATAGTAAGGTAAATATAAAATTTAATTTAAAAGATTCAGCAAGAAGCGTAAATGTAAATATTTATGACGACAAGGATAATTATGTAAGAACATTAAAAGTTGAAAATCCTGAAAAAGGCGATAACAGCGTAGAATGGGACGGCATTGACAAACTTGGAAATAAAATGACAAAAGGTGTTTATCATTATGAGGTTGTTGCGTATGATAATGATGGAGAAAATATTTCTTATACCCCATATGGACAGGGAACTGTAGATAACATTAGTTTTGACAAAGATAAAAATGAAGCATTAATAAAAGTAAATGGTGATGAAATTAATATTACAGATATTAAAGCTGTTAATAATTAAATTATTTTGAAAAGTAAGGAGAAATTATTTGTTCTATAATATATTAATCATTTTTTACTAAATAAAAACTTAAATAGGCAATTAATAGAAGTTTTACAATAATTTAGCTATTAAATTTTTTTGTATTATATTCAATATGACCATTACTATCAATGGTCATATAGTTAAATTCATTGCGCCAGTCGCCTAATATGTACACATTTTCATATTGAAAATTATTATGGAAATGGCCCGCAATGATAAAATCATACTGGTTTTTTAATTGAAAATCATCTATAATTTTTCTTAAATTAAACTCTTTAAAAAGATATTCTCTACTTTTATTTGAAAAATAGTTTGCAATTTTCAAAATAGAGTATGGTGGTAGATTATTCATTAAAAATTTTGCAAAACCTGAGCGCAAAAATTTTCTAAGATAAAAGTAAAATCTATCATTGGCAATATTAATAGTATCACCATGCATAAAAAGAAATTTTTTACTATTAATCTCTGTTTCAAAATATTCTGTAAAAACTTTTATATTTAAAAATTCTGTAAAAAAGTTACCCATATTAAAGTCATGATTTCCTTCTATATAAATAATCTCTATATTTTTCTCTTTTAATTCATAAAATTTATTGAGTATTGGAAAGTATTCTGAAATAACAACCTCTGGAAAACCATACCAGAATTCAAAAAAATCACCTAAAATTATAATTCTTTTAAAGTTGATTGCAATAGTATCAAAAAAATTTAGAATACATTTTTCTCTGCTATCATTAAATCTTAGATGAATATCTGATATTACAATAGTATCCATAATCTCCTAACTATCCACTTTGAACTAATAACTTTCAACTATTAACTGATAACTGGTAACTGGTAACTGGTAACTATTAACTAATCTTATACTGAGAGAAAAAAAAATTCAAGTATAATAAAAAAATTGACGTAAAAATTCTTTTATGTTAAAAAAAAGAAACTTATATGAAATAAGTTTTTAGCCATGAAGGTTCTCATGATACCTTTGTGGCTTTTTTTATATGGAGTGATGTATTGATGAAAATTGTTAAAATAACAATACTTTTATTGTTTTTACCCTGTTTAAATTTAAATGCAAAGTATAATATTTTAAAAAAGGGTAAGTTTACAGCATTTTATAATCCAAAAGGAGAGCTTGTAAAGTTAATGGAAGATAGAAATGGTGATACTAAGGCTGATATTATTAAATTTTTAAAAGATGGTAAAATTTATGAAATTAAAGAGGACAAAAATTTTGATAAATATTTTGAAACTACAATTTATTTAAAAAATGGTAAAATAGTAAAAATTGAAAAAGATAAAAATAAAGATGGCAAAATTGACAATGAAATGGTTTTCAGGAATGGTAAAATTTTTGAAGAAAAAATAGATAGTAACTATGACAATAATTTTGATAAATTTATCTTTTTTGATAAAAATGGAAAAGTTGTAAAACAGGTGGAGAAAAATCAAATCACTCTTTATCTTCCTAAAAATATTGTTAAAATTCTCAAAGGAAATCAAACTTTTATTTACAAAAATGGTAATATAAGTAAAGTAATTATTCATAAAAATAATAAAATTTTTACCATTATTTTTTTTGAAAAAAATGGAAAGAAAAGCATGGAAAAAATAGATTCAAATCTTGATGGCCATTTTGACAGAATTATTTTTTATAAAAATGGAAAAAAGAGTTTTGAAAAAGTTGATTCAAATTATAATGGATTCTTTAATTTAAAATTGTATTTCAACAAAAGTGGTAAAATTGTGAAAAAAGCAATTTTTTCTCAAAATTGTAAATATCCAAAAAAAGTTGAAATAGGTAAAAATATTTATATTAGTAAAAATTGTAATAATATTTTTGAAAAAAAGATAATATTCAAAAATGGGAATAAAACAATCTATTTTGATAAAAATGAAGATAATTTCCCAGAACAGGTTTGGATGTATAAGAACAATAAACTGTATGAATTTAAAGAAGATAGTAATAGTGATGAAAAATATGATTTTTTTGCATTTTATAAAAATGGTAAATTAATAAGAATTGAAAAAGATAATAATTTTGACAATAAAGTTGATCAGTGGGAATATTACAAAAATGGAAAATTATATAAAAAAGAACTTGATTTAAATTTCGATGGGAAAATTGATATAGAAGAGTAAATAATGTTTGAATTAGAGTTAAAAATAATTTTATAACATCATTTTAGTTTAACTATACACAAAAGGAGTGGAAATGTATGAATTAATTGCAAAATCAGGAATATGTGGTTATTTGATTCTATTATGCTCTGTATTTTCGCTTACATTTATTATTGAAAGGTTTATAGCCTTTAGAAAAATATCATTAAAAGATCCTGAATTACTCTTTAAAATTATTGAATCATTAAAAGATGGAACCATTAACAAAATAGTACCTCAGCTTAAAGAATCAAACTCTCCTGTGGTAAAGGTTGTATATGAAATAGTTACAAAACATATTGTTCCTACTGGTTGTTGTAGCAGTTCAAGAGAAGCAATAGAGAAATCCATTAACTATGTTGGTGAAAGAGAAGTTAGGGAAATGGAGAGAAACTTACCAGCACTTTTAACCATTGCACAGCTATCACCGCTATTAGGACTGCTTGGTACAGTTCTTGGTATGATAAAAGCTTTTATGGTAATACAGCAATTTGGTGGGAAAGTTAATGCTCAGGTACTTGCAGGTGGAATATGGGAAGCAATGTTAACTACAGCTATGGGGCTTGCTGTTGCTATACCTACAATGCTTGCGTACAGTTTTTTTACCTCAAAATTAAACAAAATAGTTGGTTCAATGAATGATATTGGTAATGAGTTAATAGAAGCGTTAGAGAAAGCGGGGTATTTTCATCACCATGATTAACATCAAGAGCAAAATAAATAATAACAAAGAATTTTTAAATTTAACTCCTTTAATAGATATTGTCTTTCTTCTCCTAATTTTTTTCATGCTAACAAGTAATTTTATTGAAAAAGAGGGGATAAAAATTAAGCTACCAGAATCCTCTTCAAAAACAGTTGTTCACAATGAAAATATTACAATTTATGTAACAAAAGAGAACAGAATATATTTTCATGGGAACTTTGTTTCTCAAAAAAAATTACCTGCGATTTTAAAACAAGCTATAGATAATTCAGATAGCAAAATAGTAATTTTAAAAGCAGATAAGGATAGCAAAGTTGAAATTGCTGTTAATATTCTTGACCTTGCAAAATCTTTAGGAGCAAAAAAACTTGTTATTGCCACAAAAGACAAAAAATAATAGCATTTTCTATATATTTTTTTTCTCATTGTTGTTGCACTTAATATTGCTATTTTTTATTAGAGGAATTCCTTTTATCAGGTTGCCACAACTTTCAATCAATAATAATAAAATAACTATTGATTTGCAAACTTATCAACCTGATACCCGGTTAAATAATTTACCTGAAATTCCTACTATAAATGTAAATGAAAATATAGAGCCTATAAAACCTGTAAAAAATATAAATATAGAAAATTTTAAAATACCTAAACTAAAACCAACAAATTTTAAAAACAAAATAGTTGAAAATAACTTATCAGATATTCCTTCTAACATTCCTCTACATTATATACCTTATACATCAAGAGTAAAAAAGGGAAATTTAACAAAGAAAAATTCTAAATCAAATTTTAAGAATATTAATGGTAATTCAAAAAAATCAGGTAGAAATAATATTGATTTAATAAAAATATACCTTATGAACATTAGAAAGAAAATAGAGGCAAATAAAATATATCCTGATATTGCAAGAAAAATGGGTATAGAAGGTGCAGCAGAGATTGAGTTTACATTAAACCAAAATGGAAGTTTAAAAGGAATAAAAATTTTAAAAACATCTGGGTCAAAAATTCTCGATAATGCTGCAATTAATGCTGTTAAATCTGCATTACCTCTGCCACCAATACCTGCAAAACTAAAAATGCACAGAATAACTGTAAAGCTTTTACTTGTTTTTAAACTTGATTAATTATGTACAACAAACTTGTTATAAAAAAAGTTTTAATAGGATTTATTTTATTTTTTTTACTCTGTATAGCAATAGTAATCTCTTTAAAAATAGGTGAATTTCAAATATCACTATATAATTTAGTTACAGGAAAATTAAATGAAAAATTAAAATTTATACTACTAAATATCAGGTTAACAAGAACCGCAGGTGCTCTAATTACTGGTGCTGCCATAGGAGTTTCAGGAGCAGTTTTACAGAATATCTTAAAAAATCCCCTTGCTTCACCTTTTACCCTTGGAGTATCCCAAGGAGCAGCATTTGGAGCAACACTTGCAATTGTTGTGTTTAAAAATTTTTTTAAAATAAAATATCTACTTGTTTTGTCAGCTTTTTCAGGTTCTTTAATAGCTATTTTAGCTATTCTTTTTCTGGCAACTCTACCTTCAATTACCTCTGAATCAATTATACTATCAGGAGTAGCCTTAGGTGCTTTTTTTAATGCAGGTATAATGTTTTTAAAATATTTTGCAAATGATATTCAAGTAGCCTCAGCTGTATTTTGGACGTTTGGTGATCTTTCAAAAGCAACATGGGAAAATATTTCAATTATGATTCTATTTCTGGTACCTATTTTAATATTTTTCCTTTATAATTCATGGAACTATAATGCATTTATATGGGGTAAAGATGTTGCAAAAAGTCTTGGCGTAAATGTAAAATTGCTGACAGTTTTTACACTTGTTTTTGCATCATTAATATCTTCTGTATGCACTGCATTTCTTGGAATCATTGGTTTCATTGGCCTGATAGCACCTCATTTTATAAGAATAATAATAGGTAGTGATTATAGATTTTTAATTCCTTTATCAGCAATTAATGGTGCGTTTTTACTGTTACTTGCAGATATTATATCAAGAATTATTATTAAACCGATTGTTTTACCTGTTGGAATCATAACATCCTTTGCTGGTGTGCCTCTATTTCTCTATATTATGGTTAAAAGCAAAAGGGGTTAAAATGTTAGAAATAAAGAATCTGCATTTTAAATATAAAAAAAGATTAATTCTGGAAAATATAAATTTTCAAATTCACAGAGGAGAATTTCTCTCAATACTTGGTTTAAATGGTTCTGGAAAAACAACTTTATTGAAAAATATTGCTAAAATATTATCTCCAACAAAAGGCACAGTTATTGTTAATGGTAAAGATAAATTAAATAAAAGAGAACTTGCAAAAAACATTGGCTACTTACCACAAAAATATTCTGGAGAATTAGTTACTGTATTTGATACAATATTATTAGGAAGGAAAGCATATATAAATTTTCTCCCTTCAAAAAATGATATAAAATTAGTTAATAAAATTATAGAAAATTTTAAATTACAAAAAATTAGTTCATCCAATACCAACCAGCTAAGTGGTGGTGAGCTTCAAAAGGTTTTAATTGCAAGAGCAGTAGCACAAAATCCAAAAATACTTTTACTTGATGAGCCAGTTAATCATCTTGATATTTATAACCAATATGAAGTTATGAATATTATCAAAAAACTTGTAAAAAATATGAAAATTATAGTAATTTCTGTTTTGCATGATATTAATATTGCACTAAAATTTTCGGATAAGTTTTTGTTTTTAAAAAATAATAAAATTTTTGCTTATGGCAATAGTGAAATAATCACCCCAGATTTATTAAAAAATATCTACAATATCAATGTAAAAATTATTGAAATAGAAGGAGAAAAAGTAGTATGTTTCATTGATTAACCATTACTCTTTGCATAATAAAAATAGCATAATACAAAAACAAATGTAAAATCCAACAGTAATTTTTATAAGTGCTCCTATTTACCATAAAAGCTGTCATTTTGAGGGCTTCAGCCCGAAAAATCTTTTGCTTCAGGTTGGTTTTGTATAATTTAATAGTGCGCAAAGGTCTTAACTTTTTTCAATCAAAGTTTAATTGAATCTTTTTAATTCCCTTTCATATATTCTCCATTGTGGAAGAAATTTATCCATATATGCTTTAAATACACTATTGTGACTTCTTTCAAGTAAATGCACAAGTTCATGAACAACCACATATTCTATGCAATATAAAGGTTTGGCAATTAAATCAAGGCTAAACCAAATTCTTTTTTTACTAATATTACAGGAGCCCCATTTGGTTTTCATTTTCCTAACTCTAATCTCATTAACAGAAACACCTATAATTTTTCTCCATTTATCAATTAATTTAGTTACTTCATTTTTCAATAACTCTCTTAGCCAACTATTATAAGCTCTTTCTCTATCCTCTCTTTTGTAATTTAGAGGCACATGAAAAATTATTTTATCAGGTTCTTTAATAAAAATTTTTACCTTATCTGAAATTACAATTTCCATAAAATATTTTCTACCTTTTAAATAGAAAACCTCTCCTGTAATATATTCTCTATTAATTTCATTTGGAAAAATTTTAAATCTATTAACATGCTTTTTTATCCAAGGAAGCTTTTTCCTAATAAAATTTTCTATATATTCATCAGGGACAAAATAAGGTGCAGAAATTCTTACTGAACCATCAGGTGGTAAAATAGTTAAATTAAGATTTTTAACATTTTTTTTGTAAACAGTTATTCTTATATTCTCTATAGTTATAATTTTGGTTTTATTCATCTTTAAATGCAACTATATATGAAAGCAAGGATAAACTAATGATTATCATTAAAAAATATATTGCAAAAGTATAAGAATGATAAATATCATGAAGATAACCTAAAAAAAATGTGGAAAAAAATGCACCTATTCCATTTCCCATTGCTAACAATCCCATTGTATTTCCAAAATTTTCTTTAAATTTTTCAAAAGCAAGTGTTGGAAAAAGAGGTGCAAATGAGCCATATCCAATTCCAAAAAGGATTGAGAAAATAATGGCTATAAAGATATTAACTTTAAAAAATTGAATTAATGCAAATGAAATTAAAATCAGGCAACATGCAAAAGAGTATAATTTAACAGGTTTTATAAAGTCAGCAAGGTAACCCCAAAATATTTTACCAAAAGAGCCAACAAGGGCAATTATTGATATTGTAATAGCTGCAAAACTTCTAACAATACCTTTTTCCATAAAAAATGCAACTATATGAAGCATTATTCCTTGAGTGGTCATTGCACCAAAAGCCATTCCTGCTTGTATTAAATAAAAATCTTTATTTGTTAAAATATTAAAATTAAATTTAAAATCTCTTTTCTTTGGTGATTTTGGTAAAAAGAAACTTACAGTAAAAACTGAAATTGAAGCAAATAAACCAAGATAAATCAGAGCAAGCTGCCATGAAAATTTAGAAATTAAAAACTCACTAAAAATTGATATAAAAGTTGCACCAGCACCAACTCCTGTAGTTGCTATTCCAAGGGCAAAACCTTTTCTTTTTGGAAAATTATTTGAAATAATAATGGTGATTGGAATAAATCCCACAGAATTAATACCTATAGCTGTAATTATTCCAAGTGTAAAATAAAGCTGCTTCATTGTAGAAGCAAAATATGAAGATGCAAGACCCGTGAAAATAATAAATGATGCTATTTTAAAAATTTTTCTGCCACCAAATCTGTTTACCAATATTCCAACAACAGGGTTATAAAGACCATATATAAGCAAACTTATTGAGAATATAAGAGATGAAGCTGCTTTGGTTGAATGGAAATAATTTGTAATTTCAACAAAAAATATACCAAAGGAATACTGGATACCATAACAAATTCCAATTCCCCAGAAACAGGCAAAAATAGTGAAAAGCTCTTCTTTTTTAAAAATTTTAAGATTCATTGTTCACCTAACTATTAATAAAACAGCTTGCAGTTATATTAATTTTTATAGAAAAGCAAATAATATTTAAAAAAATTCCTCATTAAAATTTTACAAAAATTTTACAAATAATTTCTTAAATATACTTGATTTTTTTTGTAACAAGAGTAATAATTAAGATGATAACTATATTTATTATCAGAAATATCTTAATTAGGAGGTATTAAAAATGTTTAAAAATATTAGCATCAAAAAGAAACTATTTCTATTAATAGCCACTATTTTAATTGTTTTTATACTTTTATTTACTTTTTTAATCTCAAAATCTATTAAAATACAGAAGGTTATTATTGATTCTGTACAGATAGCGTCTATAACAATATCACTTGAAGAACTGGATAAATCTATAATTCAGATTCAACAATATCTTACTGATGTTTCTGCCACTCATTCTACAGATGGCTTTAAAAAAGCAAAGTTTTACTACAATAATGCTAACAATATTATTGATAAGTTGCTAAAAAGTAACAACATTACTGACAATGATAGGTCTCTTTTAATAAAATTAAAAAGAACTTTATACAAATACTACAATACTGGAGTTAAAATGGCTCATGTTTATATTTCAAAAGGTATACAGGCTGGTAATAAAATCATGGAGCAATTTGATCAAACTTCATTTAATACATCAAAATATATTGACTCCCTTGTAAAAAATCATACAAAATTATTTACTTATCAAACTAAGCTTTCTATTGAGTACATTGATAAACAGGTAAATTATTCAATTTTTGCATTTATTATTGCTGTAATTGTAAGTTTAATATTAGGATATATATTAGCTAATTCTATTGCTAAAGAAATTGATGTTTTTATTTATTATCTTGAGCAAAATAAAGATAATTTAAATTTTCAGGTTCCAATTAATACTAAAGATGAAATTGGTTCATTAGGCAGATTTTTTAATAGTTTTGTAAAAAATATACATAATCTTTTTTTAAATTTAAAGTCTATTGTAGTTGAGCTTGACAGCTTTTCAAGGGGATTATCTTGGTTTTCAAAATCTTTAATGAAAACTACAAAAAAATTAAATAATAACGTTGATACAGTAAGTAGTTCCATAGAAGAGTTAACTGCTTCTCTATCAAATGTAGCAAAAAATGCGGAAGATGTTAAAGAAGTCACAGATGATGTTGCTCAATCTGCAAAAAAAATGGAAGAAATTACAACTGAAGTAAATAGTTCCATGAATGAAGTTAAAGTTGAACTAAATAACACCTCTTCAGCAATTGGGAAAATGGCAGAAAGTATAGAATCAGTGATTCAACATATTGAAAGTACTGACAGTAAAATGAATGAAGTTGAATCAGCAGGAAATGATGTTAAAGCAATGATATTTAACACATCAAAGGCAATAGAAGTTATTATTCAAGAAATAGAAAAGGTATCCAGTGCCATTAATCAACAAGCAGCCAGCATAGAAAATGTTGCAGAAAATTCTCAAAATGCAAATGAGTTAAGTGAAGAAACTTTGAAAAAAGCTGAGAATGGAATGAATTCATTAGAATCACTATTTAAATTTATCAATGAGATAAGAAATATAGTTTTAACTGTTGGAAATGAAATAAATGAACTAAGTAATATGGCAGATGATATTGGAAATATAACATCTACAATAGATGAAATTAGTGAGCAAACTAACCTGCTCGCTTTAAACGCGGCTATAGAAGCTGCAAGAGCAGGGGAGCATGGAAAGGGATTTGCTGTTGTGGCTGATGAAGTTAGAAAACTTGCAGAAAGAAGTACTTCAGCCACCAAAGAGATAGCTAATCTAATTAAAAATATTCAAGAAAAAGTTGTTATTTCAACAAAATATACCCAAGAAAGTATTGATAAAGTTGAACATGGAGGCCGTTTAGCTGAAACCACCAGGCAAGCAACTAAAGAGATTGTTGAGTTTAGCAATAAAACAAGGGAGTTAGTTATGCAAATTACCCATGCAGCTAATGAGCAAGCAGAAGTTAGCACAGCTATTGTAAAAAGCGTTGAGGAAGTAAGGGAAAAAACATCTGAAATTCATAATGTTACGTTTAATTTGGAAAAATCAGGAGATGTAATTTTAGAAAAAGTTACTGAAACCAAAGATTATGTAGAACAAATGATTAGAGCAGGAAAAGAGCAATATGCAACAATAGAATCAATAAATGATGCAAGTATAAAAGTTTCTGAGCAATTAAAGATAACTGAAGAAAAAATGAATGAACAATCTAAACAAATTGTTAAAGTTGCAGAAGATATTTTTAATGTAAATCTTCTTCTTGATAAAACTGTTACATCAATAAATGAACAAAAAGAAGTTATGGAAAATTTATTCAAAATTAATGAAAATCTTGTAGAGGTTAGTAAAATTAATTCTAAAATAGCAACAGAAATAGTTGATATTAGTAAACAACTTTCTGAAATTGTAAAAGCAATTGATGTAGAAACAGTAAAATACAAAGTTGATGAAGATAGAAATGCAATTTTATCAGCCAAATCTCAACATAATATGTTTATAGGGAGATTTAAAACTGAAATTATTATTAAAGATGTTATAGATAGGAGTAAATTTCCTGATCATCACCATTGCTCTTTTGGGAAATGGTTTTATGGTGAGGGACAAAAATTTGCCAATCTCTCTTATTTTTCACAAATTGAAGATTTGCATAAAAAAGTGCATGATAAAATAATTGAGGCTATTGAATGTCATAATAAAAAAGATTTTGAAAAAAGAGATACATTACTGAAAGAAGCTGAAGAAATAAGTAATCATATGAAGGAATTATTGTTAAAATTTGACTCAGCTATTGCAAAAGAAGAAAATGGAATCACTCCTGTTTCTTAAATTTCAGTGAGGATTCCATCTCCTTTATATGAACTTTATAATCAATTCTTTAAAAGCGTTATTTAATACAAAATATCATCGACATATCGTCTCATATATAGTATATTGTTTTCTAAATTAATTAAATTAGGATTATTATGAATAACTATTACAAACTGGTAACAAATCCATTACAATATATTGGTGTTGATATTAATATTCCAGAAAAAGAGTGGGATAGGGCAAAGGTAAAGTTTTTACTTGCTTATCCTGATTTGTATAAAATAGGTTCTTCGAATCTGGCTATTCAAATTCTTTACCATATTGTAAATAAAGAGAGGGATTATTTATGTGATAGAATTTTTGCTCCTGATATAGATATGAAAAATTTTATTAACAGTAATAAACTACCTTATCTCTCGCTTGACTATAAAAGATACCCAAAAGAATTTGATATAATTGGATTTACGCTACAATATGAATTGAATTTTACAACTATTCCTGCAATGTTACAGATGATGAAAATACCTATTTTTAGTAAAGATAGAGCAGGAAGCAATTTCCCGATAATTTGCGCTGGTGGCCCGTCAGCATTTAATCCTTTACCACTTAAAGAAATTTTTGATTTTTTTGTTATTGGTGATGGAGAAGAAATTATTTTAGAAAAATGCATGATAATAAATGAATTAAAAGGGTCAAAAAGAGAAGATGTATTAGAGGAGCTTTCAAAACTTGAAGGAGTTTATTCTCCTATTTTTCCTAAAAAGAAAGTAACTAAAAGGTTTTTTACTACACTTTCAAAAGATTTTTTCCCCACAAGTCCAGTAATCCCAACAGCAAAAACAGTTCATGAAAGAATTATGGTAGAAGTTTCCAGAGGTTGCACAAGAGGTTGCAGATTTTGTCATGCTGGAATTATTTATAGACCAAGTAGAGAAAGAGCAGCAGATGATATTATCAATATTGTAAAAGAATCTATCAAAAATAGTGGTTATAGGGATGTATCGTTACTATCACTTTCTGTTGGAGATTATTCTAAATTAAGAGAGATTGTTGAAAATTTAAAAAGGTTGGATTTGAAAATTTCTCTACCATCAATTAGAGCTGATATGGTAAATGAAGAGATTTTAAAAACTATTCTTGAAAAAGAGAGGACTGGTTTTACAATTGCACCAGAAGCTGGCAGTGAAAAATTAAGGAAAGCAATTAATAAAAATTTGTCAAATAGTGATATTTTTAATGCAGTGGAAATTTTATACAAAAATGGCTGGAATCTTATAAAACTTTACTTTATGATTGGACTACCTTTTGAGGATGATGAAGATATTGATGAAATGATAAAACTTTCAAAAGAAGTAGCTAAATTAGGTAGAAAATATCATAAAAAAAATTCATTAAATATAAGTATTAGCACATTTGTTCCAAAACCTCACACACCTTTTCAATGGTGTCCTCAGGAAAATATTGGAAGTATAAAAGAAAAACTTTATAAAATTAAGGATAACTTAAAAAAATTTAGAAACATCAAAATAAAATGGCATTTGCCTGAAATGAGCCAGATAGAAGCTGTTCTTGCAAGGGGTGATGAATCTTTATCTGAAATATTGCATACTGTTTTTGAAAAAGGTGCTTACCTTGAAGGATGGAGTGATAAATTTTTTTATAAAAAGTGGAGTGATGCTAATAGCGATATTAATATGTTAGCTGAAAAAAGATTTAATCTTTATGAGGAATTACCCTGGGATTTTATTAACACCGGGGTATCAAAAGAGTTTTTAATTTCTGAATATTTAAAAGCAGAAAAAGGGAAACAGACAGAAGATTGTAGAATTGAAAAGTGTAATAATTGTGGTGTTTGCAATGGAGAGGTTAAAATTGTAACATCAAAAGATTTAACAGAGCAGATTATGAATAAAGCTTTAAAAAGAGAATATTTTAGAAGAGTTATATTTAAGTACAGAAAAACAGGGGTATCTCAATTACTTGGACATATTGATACTCAAGATGTTATATTAAGGGCATTAATTAGAAGTGGTGCAATACTTAAACATTCAGAAGGTTATAAACCAAAACCTAAAATATCTTTTTCACCGCCGCCACCTTTTGGAGTAGAAAGTTTTGAAGAATATTTTGAAGTATTTATTGGAAATGATAATTTAGAAAGTATTATGAGATGCGCAAATAATTTTTTACCAAATGGTATGAAAATAGATGATTTTTTTGAAAACAGGGATAAATTGCACCTTGTAAAAGATGTAAAAGCAGCAGTATATGAAATTTATGATAAAATTGATTTTAAAGAGAATGAATTAATAGATAATATTTTTTTGCAAAATAGTAAAACAGTGGTAACTATTAAATTTCATAATGGAAAACATTTAAATATAGTAAAATTTTTTCAAATTGATATTGCAGAAACTAAAGTGTGTAGAGTGAAGTTAATCTATTAAAAAAGCCGGCATAAAGCCGGCTCTTGATTATAGAGATTCTGCCCATGCAAGGGCTCTTTCTGATATTTTGCCCCACTCTTGAATATCTTTTTGGAATTTTTGATAATCAGCGAGAACTTTTTTGCTGTAAGGATCTTTAGCAGCAATTTCACTGAGAACTTCGTTAGAATATTTGTGTAATGTTTTAAGAACAGAAGCAGGTAACCTAAGAAGCTTAACATGATGCTCATTAATAAGCTTTTGTAAATAGTAGTTATTTTTAGATTCAAATATTGAAAGCATCCAAACATTGGATCTTGCTGCTGCTGTCCTGATAATAGCTTGTAAATCTTTTGGTAATGAATCCCATTTTTTCTTGTTAACCATAATTTCAAGAACAGTTCCTGGCTCATGCCATCCAGGATAGTAGTAGTATTTTGCAGCTTTATAAAAACCCATTAAATAATCGTGGTATGGGCCCACCCATTCAGTAGCGTCTATAACTCCTCTATCAAGGTTTGTATAAATTTCACCACCTGCAACAAGAACAGCTGTTCCACCTGCTTTGGCAAGAACTTTTCCACCAAGTCCAGGGATTCTCATTTTAAGACCTTTTAAGTCATTAACAGAGTTGATTTTTTTATTAAACCAGCCTGCCATCTGAACTCCAGTATTACCAGCTGGAAATGGTACAAGGTTAAATTGTGCGTAAAGATCTTTCCATAATTTGAGACCATTACCACCATAAAACCATGCATTTACCTGCTGTGCATTCATGCCAAATGGAACTGCTGCAAAAAATTGAGTAGCTGGTGCTTTACCTGCCCAATAATATGAAGCAGAATGTCCAAATTCAACATTGCCTGTTCTAACTGCATCAAAAACACCAAGTGCAGGAACCAATTCTCCACCACCATAAACCTGAATTTTCATTCTACCATCACTCATCTCTTCTACCCATTTAGCAAACAGATCTGCTCCTTCTCCTAAAACTGGGAAGTGTGGAGGCCAAGTAGTACACATTTTCCAAAAATATTTCTTTGAAGCAATTACAAGGGGAGACTTAACAGTAGCAGCTGCTGTCGCTGCAGCAACACCTAAACCAGCTTTCTTTAAAAAGTCTCTTCTTTTCATTATATCCTCCTTATCAAAAATTAGAAAAATAGAACATAATTTTATATAAAAGAAATAATTTTTATTGTCAAGAAATTAATTTTTAAAAGAATTTTGCAATATTTCATAAAAATATGTTATAAAATTTATGTAAAATAAAATTTTGACAAATTGTGAAAAATTTTGTAGAAATAATTATGAAAAAAATTACTATTACAACTCTTTTTTATATTTTAGTTACTCTAATTTCAAATCTATATTCTTCTGATATTACACCAATTACTACATCCACCTCATTTTCTCAAGACCTGTCATCACTTTCACCTTCTGTTGAGGTGGTTACCAGTAAGGAAATTCAGTTAATGGGAGTAGAAAGTGTTCCTGAATTAATCAATCTTGTTTCTGGTATCTTAGTTAACAGAGTTAATGGTGCAACTGCCAATGTTTATATGAGGGGATTCTTACCTGAATTAAAATTAAATCCCTTAATCTTGGTAGATGGAATGGAGATTACAGAGAATTATTACAGCAGAACTTATTTTTACAATATTCCAGTTACAATTGATGACATTGATAGAGTGGAGATAATTAAAACTACTGGTTCAAATTCCAATGGATATATAGAACCAGCAGGTATTATTAACATTGTTACCAGGCATCCACAATTTCTTGATAATAATTATATTAGCGCTACTGGTGGTTCAAGAGATTTTAATAAATTAAATTTCTCTATAAATGGCTATAATCTCGGTAGTTACTGGAAATTAACAGGCCGTTTTAGAAGTGTGGATGAGTTTAATAGAGATCGTAGAATAGATAAATCTAAGTTAATAAATCTTTCTGTTGAAAAATATATTAATAATTCTAAGTTTTTTATAAAAACTGGAATTTCAGATGGGGATTTAAACTTTTTAGAATCGTATCCTGTTGGCATTAATCATAAGATGTATAGCCTTAAAATGTATGAAGAATTTAATAATTTTAAAATAAAAAATTTTTTATTAAATTATAAATATCCCCATATTGATTCATCATTTTACTATCAAGATACCACAGGTTATGTTGCAATTAGACTAATTGATAAAATTGAGAATGCTAAATTTGTTAATGAATTTTACAAATTTTCCTTTAGATATTCTAAAAATAATTTTTTAACAGGAATAGATGCTAAATATTATCATATTTTTGTAAGAGACTTAACATCATGCAATGATTATGATATTGCTCCATTTGTTAGCCAGAGTTTAAGGTTTTTTAAAAATTTTAAGTTTAGTTTAACAATTAGAAATAACTTTATTAAAAATAATGGCTCAAATTTTAATTATAAATTTAATTTATCCTATATTTCAGATGATAAAACATTTGAAATAAACACAGGTTATTCCAAGTCTATAAAGCCTCCTTCAATGTATGCTAAATATACAAGCTATAGTGCTACAATTCCTGTGGAAAACATTGATTTTCCAATAAAAGTTCAATTAATTGCAAACCTTCATAATAATAGACATTTGAAACCTGTAAAAATATATACAACTGACCTCTCGATTTCAAAAAAATGGAATAATTTCATTTTTAAAACAACTCTTTTTTACAATAGGATAACAGATACCATTACCACAAATGGATTTTTTCAATTTACCTTTCCTCTTCATATTGATTTTTACAATATTAATTTAATAGATTATGCAGTACATGGTTTAGAATCATCTTTTAAATACATTCCAACTAAACATTTTAATATTTTTGCTTCATACCTTATACAAAAAATGAAAAATAAAACTTTTAATAGCAGTAATACATATTACCTTCCTAAATATAAACTTGCTGGAGGATTGATATTTGATTATCCTGAGTTATCAGGTAGTCTAACCACCACATATTTGCCAGCTATTAAAGCTTTTACTGGTGAATCTTCAGATTATTACCTATCAATTAATGCAACTATTATTAAAAATTTTTTTCATAACAAATTACAAGTTTCTTTACATGGAGAAAATTTATTTAATAATGTTCATAAAGAAGCTTATTTTGGTGAAGATATTGGTAGATTAGTTTATTTAAAAATAAAATACAACTTTTAATAAAATGAAAAAAATTTTATTTTTCCTATTCATATTTATTTTTTTAGCAGTATCTCTTTATTCTCACAATTCTAACAATATTGTTGTAGGCACTTTGCTTCCAAATAAAAAAAATTTTAATGATATTGTTGATGGAATGAAAAAGAATCTTCCAAATATTAAAATTGTTAATCTTTTTGAAAAAAGAGAAGATGTTACTTTAATCATTAGCTATGAGACTTTTTTTAATAAATCAATTACCTTTCATAAACCAATATTTTTATTAATCGATTCAATTGAAGAAAAATCAAAATATAACTCCCCATTAATAAAGCAGTATATTATTTTAACTGCTTCTATAAAGTCTCAGATTAAAAATGCATTAAATTTATTAGAAAAGGGGAAAAAATTATCTGTTGTTGTTCATAATAGATACATTCTCAATTTATTGAAAAATTTTAGAACCAAAAATTTGAAAATTTTTTATGTAAAAAAAATAGGAGAGGTGCCATATAAAATAGACAAAGCTCTTAAAGAAACTGATGCATTGCTTGCTATACCTGATAAAACAGTTTTTAACTACTTTTCTATTCAATTTATTTTTAAAAAAGCTATTCTAATGGGAAAATATATAATTGGTTATTCTGAAGATATGCTGGATTTAGGAGCTTATGCTGTTGTTGTTCCAAATTTTATTAGCGAAGGCTGTATATTATGCAAATCTATTTTATATTTTATAAAGAAGAAAAATGTTTTAAAAAAAATTGTATATCCTTCAGATGTGAAAGTTATTAAAAATAAAAATATCGTTGAAAACAAAGAGTCCCCTGATTTTAGTTAATTATGAAATTAAAAACCAAGATTCAACTATTTATTGTTGTGTTGTTGTTGATTGTTTCTTCATCAGAATTTATTATTTTTATAAAAAAGGAAGAGCATAGATTAATAAAGATAAGGGAAAATATATGTTATGCACTAATAAATAAAATGGAAAGTGATGTTAAATATGCTTTAACAATTAAAAATAAAAAATTTTTAAAAGTTATCCTTGAAAATTATAGTAATATCAATTTTATTGAAAATATTCTTGTTTATATTGGAGATAAAGAATTTTTATCTTTAAAAAATAACTTTTCTCTTTCCACCCGTTATGTTGAAAAAAGATTTAAATTTATAAATATTTTTAAAAATGTGGGAGCAGCAAGACTAACATCTTTTAACATTAGAATTTATTACAATATTAATGATATAAGACAGGCTATTAAACATTCTATTAATTATTTAATAATTTTGTTATTAATCTTTATAACAATCTCTTTCATTGTTATATCTTTTTTTCTTGAAAGATTTTTATCACCATTAGAAAATTTTTTGGAAACCATTAAAGAGACAATTAATGGTAATTATAAATTAATGAGCACTTCTTATAAAACTGAGTTTTTGCCAGTTTTTAAAGCTTATAACCAACTTATCCTAAACTTAAAAGATAAAATTATAAGTCTTGAGGAAGCAAATAAAGAGTTAAAAAATAGGATATTAGAGATACAGAAATTGCAGGATATGATTATCAGGCAGGAAAAATTAGCAACTTTAGGTACTATTTCAGCAGGGATAGCTCATGAGATAAACAATCCAGTTGGTGCAATTAGAGGTTTAAGTGAGCTTGCACTTCTTTTAAAAAAAGAGGATAAATATGAAGAGTATTTTAGAAAAATAATAGCTCATTGTGACAGAATAAAAGAAATAGTCAGCAGGGTAAAAGAGGTTACCAAGGAAATTGACTCTAAAAAAATGGAGAAAGTGAATATTAAGAATATAATTAATGATGTTATTGAATTATGCAAGAATGCTAAAATAATCTCAAATAAAATAAAAATTAAAGGGAATTTCAACACAAGTAATATTGAAATTAAATGTATTAAAAATCAAATTTTCCAGGTATTTCAAAATTTAATAACAAATTCAGCTGATGCGTTAAATGGAGAGGGTGAAATAACAATAGATCTGTTTGAATTTGAAAGCAACCTTATAATTACGTTTGCTGATACAGGTCCAGGAATACCTGAACCTATTAGAGAGAAAGTTTTTGATCCATTTTTTACCACCAAGGGTCCCAAAGGTACAGGGTTAGGATTGTACATAGTATATGGTATTATAAAAAATCATGGTGGAAATATACAAATTTTACCTTCAGAGAAAGGGGCAAAATTTGAAATTACTCTTCCTTTAAATCCTTAAGCCTGAGCTTAAAATATCATGTAGATGTATAATTCCTGAGATATTTTTTTTATCATCAATAACAAAAAGGTTGGTGATTTTAAACTGTTCCATTAATATAAGACCATTTAGAGCTCGCTCATTTTCATTTATAGTTTTTGGATTTTCTGTCATTATATCTTTAGCTTTTAAATCAATTATATTTTCAAATTTTTCAAGAGCTCTTCTTAAATCACCATCTGTAATTATCCCTAAAAATTTTCCATTATTGTCAAAAACTCCTGTGCATCCAAGTCGTTTTGAGCTCATTTCAAGTACCACTTTTTTAAAATCATCATTTAATTTTACCCTGGGCACTCTATCTCCTGTGTGCATGAGGTCCTTTATTTTTAAAGTTAATTTTTTCCCTATTATTCCACCTGGATGTCTAATAGCAAAATCTTCATATTTAAAATTTTTCAACCATGAAAGTGTAAGTGCTATTGCATCACCAAGTGCAAGGGTGGCAGTACTGCTGCATGAGGGAGCAAGGTTTAAATGACATGCTTCATTAATATCCGGGATTATAAGCAACCTATCCACATGCTGAGCAAGGTGGGAATCAACTCTGGCTGTGATACCTATAATTTCTTTAGCAAGTAATTTTAATGTTGGGATAATTTGAATTAATTCTTCACTTTCACCACTTGTTGAAATTGCAATAACAACATCATTTTTATCAATAGCACCAATATCACCATGTATAGCTTCAGCAGGATGGAGAAAGAATGAAGGAGTGCCAGTGCTTGATAAAGTAGCAGAAATTTTTTTGGCAACAAGTCCAGACTTACCTATCCCTGTTAAAACAACTTTTCCTTCAATATTTAATAAGGTTTCCACAACATTAAAAAATTGATTGTCAATGTTAGCTGAGAGTAGGTTCAATGCTTCAGCTTCTTTTAAAATAATATGTTTTGCGTAATTTAAAATTTCTTCCTTTGTCATTTTAATATATTGTCCTCAATTATTTTTAAATTTTTTACATAGTATCTTTTATAATTTTGGATTGATGTAAAAAAATTTTTTTTGAAATTTTTACGCTTTATTTTTTCTTTAAAACGTACCTGTAAAATATTATCATTAAGTTTTAAAATAATTTCATCATCATTTATATTAAATTCTCTCTGCAAATTTCCATTTTTTGAGTAAAAGAATACTTTTTTAAAATTTGATTCTTTACAGCTAACCACTCTGTAATTAAAATAATCGCCAGTAATACAATCATTTATAATGTTTGCATTATTCAGCTCAATTCCATGCAAAACTTGCTTTAAAAAGAAGAAAATACTCTCTTTTTCATCAATTTTATTTGGATAAATAATATAAACTTCTGGTTTTGCGTTTACAACAACATAATCTTTTCCACCAAAAAGTATATCAAGCACCTGTTTACCAAAAAAAGTGTAGCAAAATACCCTTGCAAATTCGTTGTTTTTATATACAAGAGCATAAAAACTATAATTTTTGCCATTTTTTAATGTAAAAGTTATTTTAGCTTTAAAATTGTTACCAAAGTTTTTAAATGGTAAAAATTTAAGGGTGCTTAGCTGAATGTATTGGTTAAATCTATATGGCTCATACTTTATTATCTGCTTATTTGTTGCGCAGGAGCAAAGAAAAATTAAAATAAAAATTATAAAAATTTTTTTCATTTTTAATCAGCTATTTTTTCCATTCTATAAAGTGCAGCTTTAGCTTTTTCTAATTTTTCCTCAAGTTCTATTTTTTTTACTCTATTTTTCTCAACAACATGCTCAGGTGCTTTTGATAAAAAATCTTTATTTGATAATTTTTTATTAAGCTTTTCAAGTTCTTTTGAAGTTTTATTAATCTCTTTTTGTAATCTATTTATTTCACTTTCAATATCTATTACTCCTTCAACATCAATAAAAATTTCAACACCTTTAACATAATCTTTGATTACTTTTTCAGGTAGCTCACCTGTTTTAAATTGGATATTTTTAAGATTTGTAAGTTTTTTTATGTAAACCTGATTTTTTTCAATAAGCTCATTCAGGGAAGAATCTGTAGAGTAAAAGTAGAGATTTAATGCTTTGGAAGGTGAAATATTAAGTTCACCACGAATATTCCTAATGCCACTAATAATTTCCATAATATTTTCCATTTCATTGTAAGAATTATTAAATTCTGGTATCTTACTTTCTTCAATAAAATTACTTACCATTATATCTGTGTTAATATCAAAGTGGTGCCATAGCTCCTCAGTAACAAATGGAATAAAAGGATGTAACATTTGTAAAATAGCTTTAATGGTATAAATAAGAGTCCTGTAGGTATTGTTTTTTAACGAATTGTCAGAGAGATTTACCTTTGCAAGTTCAATATACCAATCGCAGAATTGGTGCCATGTAAATTGATAAACTGCAGATACAGCATCATTAAACCTGTAGTCATTTAAAGCTGCTTCATAGGTTTTAACAGCTTTTTTCAAACTTGTTAAAATCCATTTATCTATATCTGACAAAGTATCTGTATTAAAATCATCATTTAAATCCTCACAGTTGATTTTTATAAATTTGGCAGCATTCCAAACTTTATTAATAAAATTTTTGTATCCAATTATCCTATTTTCTGAAAGTTTTATATCACGACCCTGTGCAGCAAAAGCTGATAATGTTAATCGAAGAGCATCTGCTCCATGTTTCTCAATAATAATAAGAGGATCAATCACATTCCCTTTAGATTTGCTCATTTTCTCACCTTTTTCATCTCTAACAAGAGCATGAATATAAACATCTCTAAAAGGAACTTCATTCATAAACCAGAGTCCCATCATCATCATTCTGGCTACCCAGAAAAAGAGTATATCAAAACCAGTTACAAGAACAGATGTAGGATAAAATTTTTCAAGTTCCTTAGTCTGCTTTGGCCAGCCCATTGTGGAAAATGGCCAGAGTGCAGAGCTGAACCAGGTATCAAGAACATCTTCCTCTTGAGAAATATTTTTACTACCACAATGTAAACAACTTTCTATACTTTCTTTGGAAACTGAATATTTCTGACAATCATTACAATACCACGCAGGGATTCTATGTCCCCACCAGATCTGACGTGAAATACACCAGTCTCTAATATTCTCCATCCAGCCAAAATAGTTGTTTTCCCACTGTTCTGGAATTATTTTGGTGTCACCTTTTTTTACAGCATTAATTGCTTTTTCTGCAAGTGGCTTTATTTTAATAAACCATTGTTTAGAAAGCCTTGGCTCAACCAATGTTTTACATCTGTAACAGTGTCCAGCAAATAGCTGGTAATCCTCTATTTTTTCAAGGAAATTTTCTTTTTCCAGTTTTTCAACAAGCTTTTTTCGGCATTCAAATCTGTCAAGTCCCTGAAATTCTCCTGCCATATTATTCATAGTAGCATCATCTGTCATTACATCTATTGCTTCAAGATTATGTCTCATTGCAACCATAAAGTCATTAAAATCATGTGCCGGTGTGATTTTTACCACTCCTGTACCAAATTCTTTTTCAACATAATCATCAGATATTACAGGGATTTCCCTGTTTACAACAGGGAGAATCACTTTCTTGCCAATAAGGTCTTTATATCTTTCATCAGTGGGATTTACTGCTACAGCTGTATCACCAAGCATGGTTTCAGGTCTTGTGGTAGCAACAACAACATATCTATCTTCACCTTTTACTGGATATTTAATATACCATAGTTTTCCTTTGCTCTCTTCCATTTCAACTTCAAGGTCTGATAGAGCAGTATGGCATCTTGGGCACCAATTTATAATGTAATCCCCCTTATAAATTAGTCCTTGATCATAAAGCCTAACAAAAACCTCTTTAACAGCTTTTGAGAGCCCTTCATCCATTGTAAAACGTTCACGGCTCCAATCGCATGAAGCACCAAGCTTTTTGAGCTGAGTGATAATAGTCCTGCCATATTGCTCACGCCATTGCCAAACTCTTTCTATAAATTTCTCTCTTCCAAGGTCATGTCTTGTTAATCCTTCTTCTGCTAATTTTTTTTCAACAACATTTTGTGTTGCTATTCCAGCATGGTCAGTACCTGGCATCCAGAGCACATTGTATCCTTTTAACCTTTTGTATCTGCACAATACATCTTGCAGAGTATTATTAAGAGCATGTCCCATGTGAAGAGAACCTGTAACATTAGGTGGCGGGATTACAATAGAGTAGGATGGTTTATTGCTATTAGTATCAGCAGTAAAGTATCCTTTTTCTTCCCAATAACTGTACCATTTGTCTTCAATTTTTTTAAAATTATACTGCTCCATTTTTATTTCTCCTTTTTACTTTTAAAAAATTAAGAGGTTGCAAAGACTCCTTTACAACCTCTTTAAAAAAATTTAAAGTATAAATTTAAAAAATTTATTTTTTCTTATTTAATTCATCAGAAATAATTTTTTGTGCAATTTTTGGAATAATTTCTTTTGAAACTTCTTCTATTATATGAGGTGTTGCTTTTGCTATGCCACGAGCAATCTCAATAGTAGCTTCCTGAATTGCTTCTATAATCTTTTCTGATGCTTCAAGTAATCTCTTTTCCACAACTGACATATCCACACCATCTCTTGTTTCTGTGGATACAGATGGTGTTACCTCTTTTTTTGTAGCAGGCTCAGGAGAAAAAATTTCTTCTTCTGTATCTGTTATTTCGTTTTCTTTTTCATTATCAATTTCTTCTGCAAGCTTTTTGGTCTCTTCATCAATAGGAATCTGTATATCTTCTGCTTCTTCAATTAGCTGAGGTTCTGGAATTTCTTCTTCAACAGGCTCTTCAATAGCAACTTCCTCCTGCTCAGGTTGAGTGACTTCCTTAACTGGCTCTGAACTATCTTCTATAGTTTCTGAAGCAGGTAACTCTTCTTCTGTATCAAGGGTAAATGCTTCCTCATCTGGCTTGATTTCTTCTGTAATTTCTGGTTCTTCTTTTGACTCAGTTTCTTCAGGAACCTTCTCTTCGTCTAAAATTTGAAAATCATCTTCTTTAGGTGCTTCCTCTTCTTTGTCTGAAGATAGGAGCTCATCTAAATCTTCATCTTTTAAAATTTCATCTGAAGTCTCTTCCTCTGTGGATTCTAAATTGAAATCATCAAAAGTTTCTTCACTTTCTTCCTGTTCTGCCTGTTTGTTAGAAAGAATATCTGAAACCTCATCAGCAGTTTCTTCCACTATATCAGTAAGCTCCAAAACATCTTCAACTTCTTCTGCTCTTTGTTCTACATTTTCTTTTTGCTCTTTGTCTGCCATTTTTTCTACCTCTTTAATATTTAAAGTAGTTAATTTTTTTAATGTTTCAATAAAATCTGAATCTTCAAAAGGCTTATCCAGTAGTAAAACATTATCACTTATAAATTCTTGATACTTATCATCTTCACCATTTATAATATTTTTTAGAATAATTGTAGGTTTTTTTTCAGCGATAAGTGATTTTATTAATGGAGTAACATCTTCTGAAAGATCTTCATCAACTATTGCAACATCAAAGGATGTATCATCGATTTTTGTTGCCTGGTGAATATTAACATCATAATTTGATAAGGTGAGCTCAATAACTTTGTAATATACTTCATCATTGGATAAGTATAATATATTTGTCATTAATTCTTTATTAACATCAATAAGCTTCTCTGTCAATTGAAAATAATAAAAGTGTTTTATTTTTTATTAAATTAAATGGGAAGAGGAACATTATCTAAAATTTCATAAATAATATCCCGTTTATTAATGGAGGAAAATTCCTCTTTACAAATTATTCTATGAGAGTAAACATAAGGTGCAAGTGTTTTAATATCTTCTGGAATAACAAAATCTCTGTTTTGAAAAAAAGCTAAAGTTTTAGCACAATTTAGCAATGACAATGAGCCACGAGGAGAAATGCCATTTAAAATATAAGTATTTGCACGTGTGGCATTTGAAATATTTACAATATAATTTAAAACTTTTTCAGATGCATATATAGAATGAATTTTATTGATAATTTTATGAATTTCATTTTTATGAAAAATTGGTTGCATTTTTGAAATTTTTTCTCTCAAGCTACCTGTTTTTAAAATTTCTACCTCACTTTTTTGACTTGGATAACCAATGGAGATGTTCATAATAAATCTATCCATCTGGGAGTCTGGTAATTTGTATGTGCCGTAATGCTCAACTGGATTTTGTGTGGCAATAACAAAGAATGGCTCTGGTAATTCATAGGTTTTACCATCAACAGTAACCTGTCTTTCCTCCATTATTTCAAGAAATGCTGATTGAGTTTTTTGTGTTGCTCTATTAATTTCATCAACAAGGAGAATATTTGTAAAAATAGGACCTTTTTTAAATATAAATTTTTCATCCTTTTTACTATAGATAGTAATACCAGTAATATCAGATGGTAATAAATCAGAAGTGCATTGTATTCTTGCAAAAGAGAGAGACATTGCTTTTGCAATTGATAGAGAAAGAGTGGTCTTCCCCACACCTGGTAAATCTTCTATTAAAAGATGGCCTTCTGAAAAAAAGGCAATTAAACTTAAAATTATAGGCTCTGTTTTGTTGTGTAAGAATTTTTCAAGATAATCAACAAGCTGGATAATTTTTTCATTTTTTATATGAATACTCATCTTTTATAAATACTATAAATGTAGAAAAAAAACAAGAATAGTTGCTATTTAAAAATAATTTCAGTAGAATATTTAAAGAAATAATATAATGTTTAAATTAGAAACAAATTAATTTCCTTGACAAAATAACTAATTAAGTTTAAAAAAATTAAGACCTTTGCAAATAAAAAAATAGCAAAATTTTATAAAATAAATATATAGGCAAATACAGATAATTAGATTGGATTCTTCCTCTTTGTTTTGCTGAGAATCAGAAAAACCTTTTAGTTCATCCTGAAAGAGTTTTATCAATTGAAGAATCCATAACCTTTTAATATTAAAAATTTAACAGATTATTAAATATGCTGTGCAAAGGTCTCTCTTTATGACTTCTGAAAGTTCAATTTATAATAAAAATTTTATTCTTCTGAATTTAATTCTTTTTTTATCATATTGTAATATTACAATTTTTTTTCAATTTCCATTTTATCTTCAATATAAACTTGGCATTTCTCCAGAATGCATAGGCATTATTGTAAGTATTTTTTCTTTATCAGGGTTAATATTGCGACCTTTTATCAGTGCTATTATTATTCCTTCAAATGCAAAGAAGATGATTTTTGCCTCTGTTATTGGCTTAGTAATATCTCTTTTACTATACTCTTATGCTACAAATATTGAGACATTGCTTTTTGTAAGAATAATTCATGGAGTTGCATATGTAGTTTTTGGCACATCTGTTTTAACAGGAATTGTTGCCACTGTCCCTTCTAATAAAAGTGGCCAGGCTTTTAGCATTATTGGCATTATTACTCTTTTGCCATTTGCTGTTATGCCACCTCTTTTAAAGCCATTAACGTCCAAGTATTCTTTTGTTTCAGTATTAACTTATTTTGGATTATTAATGCTTTTAACTATTATTATAGTACCCTTTTTAAATAGATTTAAAAATCCACCAAATGTTAATAAAAGTGAAATGAAAATAACTAAAAAAGATTTAATAGAGAGTTTTAGAAATATTAATCTTATTATTCTTTTTACAGTTTCACTTCTACTGTTCACCTCTTTTTCTGCTACTTTTTTCTATATAAAAGGATATGGTATTAAAAATCATATTCCAAATCCAGGATGGTTTTTTACTATTGCAACTACAATGGAAATTGGAGTTAGGATTTTTCTGGGGAAATATTTTGATAAAACAGATAAAATGCCTTTACTTGGAATTGCTATGTTTATTATTTTTATGGCTTTTCTCTTGCTAAGTTTAAAATGCAATAATACCTTATTTTTAATTTCAGCAGCAATGTTTGGTACTGGAATGGGAATTGCCATGCCACTTATTAGTAGTCTTATATTTGATTTTTCACCACCAAAATTAAGAAGCTTTAATTCTAATATTGGTATTGAAATGTTTCAAGGAGGTTTTTTCATAGGTTCTTTAACAGGTGGTATAATAATCTCTTATTACAGTTATAGGGCTATTTTCTCTTTTAGCTGTTTTTTATCTATTTTTTCAATTTTACTAATAATATTCCTTTATTTTTTTAAAAGAAAGGAAGTTAAATGTTATTAAGTTATATTTGTTTTGCAGTAATATTTTTTTTTATTGTTCTGGAGTTATGTTCCCGCATTTATTACAAAAAAAGGTTTAAGATAAAATGGATATCTAAAAATATAGGAGAATATCCATTTAATAAATGTGTTGAAAAGGTTGCAAAACCGCTCTATTTTAGATTTAAAAAAAATTTTAAATCCAGAATGTTAAATATTAACAGTTATGGGATGAGAGGCGAAGAATTATCAGAAAATGGGAAGAAAAAGAGAATAATGATAATAGGAGAATCAATTTTTTTTGGCTCAAAACTCCCTAAAGAAAAAGATTTATGGAAGAATTATAAACTTGCTGAAATACTGAAGAAGAAAGGAATAAAAAATTGGGAAATTTTAAATGCAGGGTTTCCTGGCTATAATGCTGTGCAGTTTTATGAATGGTGGAAAGATACATTAAAAAATCTAAAACCTGATATTTTGGTTTTTCAATGTGGAGGTAATGATATTACTCAGGCTTATGTTTTTGGTGATAAATGGAGAGAAGGTATGCCATGGCCATGGGAGTTTATATTGAACCAGCAGAGAAGGTCTAAATGGTGGCAAAAGATTTTATACAGAAGTTGTATGTTTTTTATCTGGCGTAGAAAAAATATTACGGAAAGAAAAGGT
>CAZIZE010000030.1:0-25517 GCA_964543655.1 uncultured bacterium | reverse complement strand
AAGGAAGAGCCGATAAAGCAGATAAAAGAGAAGAGATATTATGAGAAATATTTAAATGAAAATAAGAAGATATATCTTATAGGTATAAATTTTGATAGTAAAGAGAGGAATATAACGGAGTATGATTTTATGCTCAACGATTAATTGTTAGTGATTTGGGAGGGTTAGGATAGTGCTTAGTGGCTGATGACTAACAACAAACCACCAACAACTAACAACTAAAAATTACCCAAGCGTAATACCTCTTTTTGTGCCTGAAGTAATAAATTCAATAATCTCTTTTGCATCATCAGAGCTTGAGAATTCATTTTTAACTCTTTCAACAGCATCTGAAAATTTGTATTTTCGCTTAAATAATATATGATACAATTTTTTAATGGTATCTATTCTCTCTTTTGAAAAACCATTTCTTTCAAGGCCAACAATATTTGGCCCAAATAATTTAGCTCTTGAGCCAGAAGCAAGCATAAAAGGTGGTATATCTTTAACTACACCTGTTTTTCCAGCAATCATTGCATATTTTCCAATCCTTGCAAATTGATGAACAGCACTTAAACCACCAATAATAGCATTGTTATCAACAAAAATATGTCCTGCAAGAGTTGCATTATTTGCAAGTATAACATTATCTTTTACAATACAATCATGAGCAACATGGCAATAAGCCATAAAAAAATTATTATTTCCAATTGTGGTACAGCCTCTACCATCCATTGTACCTCTGTTAATAGTAACAAATTCTCTAAATACATTATTATTACCAATTATAAGCTTGGTGTCTTCTCCATTGTATTTAAGGTCTTGTGGAGGAGTACCTATAGAGGCAAATTGAAATATAGTGTTATTTTCCCCTATTTCTGTTGGACCTTCAATTACTGCATGTGAAGAAATTTTAGTACCCTTACCAATAACAACTTTCCCCTTAATCACTACATATGATTCTATTTCAACATCATTGTCTAACTCAACACTTTTATCAATAATAGCTGTTGGGTGAACCGCCATATAAAAAAACCTCCTTTATTTTGCTTCTGCTATTGTAGCTGTTAAAACAGCTTCTGTAACAATTTTATCATCTACAGATGCCGTACAGTCAACCTTCCATACAGGACCTTTATGTTTAACATTTTTTCCTTCAAGAATTAAAGTATCTCCAGGCACAACTGGATTTCTAAATCTACATTTATCAATACCAGCAAAATAAACAACTTTATTGTCCAGCTTTATATTGTCTGTCTTTATTGCTAAAATTCCAGCTGTTTGAGCCATTGCTTCTACTATTAAAACTCCAGGCATTACCGGAAGCTCTGGGAAATGCCCGGTAAAAAAAGGCTCATTAAAGGTTACATTTTTCACAGCTTTAATATATTCTCCAACTTTCAGTTCCAAAATTTTATCAACAAGCAAAAAAGGGTATCTATGAGGTAAAAGTTTTAAAATTTCATTAATTTTTATCATTTTTATCTCCTAAAAGTTTTTCTAATTTCCTAACCCTTTTTATTAAATCTGGTAAATCTTTATAAGTTATTGCCCATTTAAGCCATTTCGAATGCTCAATTGCAGGTGAACCTGATAAAATTTTATTATCAGGCACTGATTT
Organism: uncultured bacterium; assembly: GCA_964543655.1. Lineage (GTDB taxonomy): Bacteria > DYJV01 > DYJV01 > DYJV01 > DYJV01 > CAZBLP01. The sequence continues at coordinate 23,917 of CAZIZE010000030.1, read as the reverse complement.
ACCTATACCACTTTGTGCACCCACCGTAACATTGTTACCAATTTTAAGATGGCCTGCTACACCTACCTGTCCAGCAAGAACAACATTTTTACCTAATTTTGAACTTCCTGAAATTCCCACCTGAGCAACAATTGCTGAATTTTCCCCTATCTCTACATTATGTGCTATTTGAACAAGGTTGTCTATTTTGGTGCCTTTTTTTATAATTGTTGAATTCAAGGCACCTCTATCTATTGTGCATCCCGCACCAATCTCCACATCATCTTCAATTACCACATTACCAATTTGAGGTATTTTAAAATATTTTTCACCATCTTTTGCATAACCGAACCCATCACTGCCAACAACAGTGCCACTATGAATAGTAACATTGTTGCCAATCTTAGTGTTGTGATATATAGAAACATTGGAATATATTATGCAATTATCTCCTAAAACAGAATCTCTCCCTATGAAAACATTTGGATAAATTATTACATTTTCACCAATTGAAACATTTTCATCAATAAAAACAAATGGATATATAGTAACATTATCTCTATTTTTAAATTTTGTATTTTCAGCAATAACAGCACCACTGTTAATCCCACAATGTTTTACTTCTCTTTTTGTAAAAAATGTTAAAATTTTTGCATATGCAAGATATGGATTAGGTGTAACAAGCTGAGTAACATTGCTACCTTCAATATATTTCTCTAAAATAACCGCTGTAGCACCTGTGGAATTTATATATTTAAGGTACTTTTTATTTGCAATAAAAGTAAGGTCACCCTTTTTCGCTGATTCTATGGTGGCTATATTGGAAACTTTTGCATTCTCATCACCAAAAATTTCTGCATCTATTAAATCAGCAATAAATTTTACTGTCACTTCCATTTTTAATCCTACTTTTTATTTTTTAAATAATATTCATTAAATGCCTTTAAAATTTGCTCTGTAATATCAATTGCCTTATCAGCAAAAACAACCCCACCTTCCTGTTTCTCTATAACTATTGAGAAATTATTTTTTTTGGCATAATTTCTTGCAACAAGTAATATATCATGTATAAGCTTTTGAGTTTTATCACGATACATTGTTTTAAGATCAGTTTCTGAATCATTTGCATAAAGTTTTAAATCTCTAAGCTTTTTTTGATACGCTTTCTCCTGCTCATCTCTTGCTTCTTGAGATAGCATCATTGCTTTTTTTTCAATCTCATCTCTCATCTGTTTTAAAGCTTTTTCCCTTTTTTTTATTTCCGCAGTATAATACTCCTTTTTTTTATTTAATTCATTTTTAATATCCATCCCGGCTGTAGATTTAACCATTACCACTTGCATATCAAAAACCCCTATCTTATTTGCTGCAAATGATAATGTTGCAAAAAGCAAAAAAAATAATATAAAACTCACTGTTCTCTTTTTCATAATTTTCCTCCTTAAATTTTGTTTTTATGATTATTATTTTTCAAGCTAAAACATTGTTCCCATGGAAAAACCCCAAACTCCTGCTTTTTCATCTGATTTGGGTGATAGGTTAATACCATACTCTATTCTTATTAAACCAAATGGTGAACGCCAGCTAAGCCCAAATCCCACACTTTTTCTTAAATTTAAACTAATTGGTTCATTGTCATCAAAAGCCCTTCCAGCATCAAAGAAAATATCCCCATTAATACCAATTTCTTCTATTAAAGGAAATCTAATCTCTGTATTGGTAATAATCTCTTTAACACCACCTTTTACATCACCACTTTCATCCCTTGGCCCAGCCTTTCCATATTTAAAACCTCTCAAAGTTTTTAAACCTCCAACATAAAACCTCTCCCATGCAGGTATCTCTTTACTCCCAAGTTTACCAATGTATCCAAGTCTAATTCTAAAATCAAAAACCCATTTTTTTCTTCTATTAATTGGATGAAACCATATGCTTTCACCAATTATTTTATAATAATCTTCATCTCCACCAAGAAACTGGGTGCTTATTTCAGTATAAATTTTCTGCTTTACACCAGTTAATGGATAAAAATAATCATCTCTTGTGTCTTTTGAAAGAGAAAAGCTAACTGATGCTACTCTTGTTTTGCCCTCTTCATCTTTAATGTAATCAGCTGCATCTTCATCAACATTGTAAACTTTAACAGACTCATAATAGTAACTTGCATCCCACCTTGTAAAATCAGAAATTCTTCTACCAAGACTAATGCCAAATCCTTTTTTTAAAGTATCATAGTTGTCATATTCATAATCAAGCTCATACAATGAAAATCCAAAACTCACATTTGTATCTAAAATAGCAGGGTCAGTAAAATTAATATTATACCTCTGAGAAATTCCACTTAATGCTGCATCAAGTTTTAATTTATAGCCTTTTCCAAAAAGATTGTTCTGTGATATTTGACCAGTTAAAATAAAAGACTCAGAAGAGCTGTAACCACCACCAAAGCTTAATGTCCCTGTAGGAGTCTCTTTTACTTTAACATGAACATCTATTGTGTCTTGATTTACCTTTTTTGTGGTAATATCAACTTCGCTGAAATAACCTGTTCTTTTCAAATTTGCACGACTTCTTTTTAAGCCAGTGGCATTATACTTCTCCTGCTCATAAACCCTTAATTCTCTTCTAATTACTTTATCTCTTGTAACAGTATTTCCTTCTATTGAAATTTCACCAAATTTATATAATCTACCTCTGTCAATTATAAAATTTAAATCAACTGTCAAATTTTTATCATCAACAAGAGTTTTAGGAGAAACATCTGCAAATGCGTAACCCATATCAGCATATTCATCAGTTAATTTACCTATATCATCATGAATATAAAGGTTATTAAAATAATCATTGGGCTTACATTTTAAAGTTTTTAACAACTTTTTAATTAACTTTGGTGTTGCCTGGGGATCAGTGATTTTTACTTTGTCAAATTTGTATCTTTTCCCTTCTTCCAGGGTAAATGTTACATCTAAATACTTTCCCTTATCTTTTACTTTTACCACAGGCTCAAAAACTTTAACTCTTACAAATCCATATGTATGATAAAGATTCTCTATTCTTTTCACATCCTTTTCAAGTTCAGATTTTTTCAAATAACCAGTTCCTGTAATCCATGATAGTAAAAAGCTGTAAGGTTTGGTATATATTGCTTTTCTAATCCTTCTTGCACTTAAAAATTTATTACCCTTTATATAAACATGATCTATCTTGGATTTTATACCTTCATGAATATAAAATGTTACAACTACTTTATGATTAACAGGTTTTGAAATTTTATAGGTTACCTTTACTCCATAATATCCTTTTTCCTGATAAATATCTGTAATTTTTTCAACGTCTTTCTTTATTTTATCCTCATTTATAATTGTAAAAGGTTTTGTCTCTAACTCTTTGGTAACTTCACTCTTCTTTAATTTTTTTATTCCAACAAATTTTACTAATTTTATATATGGCTTCTCAACTACAATAAAGGTAAGCTCAACTCCCTGTTTTAGCTTATTATAGTTTACCATTACATTTTCAAAATAACCCATTCTATATATTGATTTAACATCTTGTTTAACTTTATCAGGTGAAAAAACATCGCCAACTTTTGATGAAATAAATGGCATTATAGCATCTTTTTCTATTTTTTCATTACCTAATATATTAATCCTAAATATTCTGTTATTCTCTGCAAATAATGTGTTAACAACTAAAAACAAAAATATTATTATACAAATTTTAATTAATTTCTGCTTTGACATAACCATCTTCTAAAATAATTTTTCTTTCAAATCTATCTGCTAATTCTCTGTTATGAGTAACAATTACAATAGTCATTTCTATTTCATTATAAATTTCATCTAATAGATCAAATGTCTCCTGTGATGTTTGTGTATCAAGATTTCCTGTAGGTTCATCAGCAAGCAAAATTTCAGGATTATTTATTAATGCCCTTGCAATTGCAAGTCTCTGTTGTTCTCCTCCAGATAATTCTGAAGGTTTATGCTTTTTTCTTTTACCAAGTCCTAATTTATCCAATAAAAAATTTGCTCTTTCATATATATTTTTATCTTTAAATCCATTTACTACTGCTGGAAGAACAACATTCTCTATTGCAGTAAATTCATTTATCAGATAATGAAACTGAAAAACAAATCCTATATTTTTACCCCTAAGAGAAGCTAATTGATTTTCAGACAGGTTGGTTATATCTCTATTTTTAAAAAATATTTCTCCCTCTGAGGGTAACTCTAAAGTTCCCATAATATGCAACAACGTTGTTTTACCAGCACCAGATTTACCTACTATTGCAACTTTGTCTCCTTTAAATATTTTAAGATTTATATTTTTTAAAACATCAATACTTTGTGAATCTTTTCGAAAATTTTTATATAAATTTCTGGTTTCTATTAATAACTCCAAAATTATACTAACCCTTTTTTGGCTGATAATCTTTTTAGTTCCATTAATTTTGAAAAGGTATCAGATGTTCTCTGATGGATAAAATCTTTCAAGATTTCAAGAACTTCCGGATATTTACTGATAATCACATCAACATCACTTTTCTTTAACTCCATTAACTCAACATCTGTTAATGCAATAATGTCTGCTGTTCTTTTCTGCCCTGTTACAAGCCCTATTTCTCCAAAGAAATCACTTGGTCCAAGCTCTGCAAGAGACTGTCCATTTTTCTCCACTGCAACTTTACCAGATTTTATAATAAACATTGCATCACTTGATTCACCTTCTTTTATAATAAATTCACCTTTTCGATACTTTTTTAAATTAAAATTTTTAACTAATTCCTTCCTCACATCAACATCAAGAGGATAAAAAATAGGCGTAGTTGCAACAATTAGGTCAAGAATTCTTTCTTTATAAAATTTTAATAATATTTCTTCTATATTTCTATGTTTCTTAATAAGATTATCAACATCTGCTTTCTTTAATTCAATGATTATTGATTCATCAACTGAATCAACTGATGCTCTACGAATATTATTTCCAAAAAAACCCATCTCACCAAAAAAATCACCTTTTGTTAAATAGCTAAGTTCAAGTATTTTTCCTATTTCATCATTGTAATAAACTTTTACAGAACCCTGTAAAATTATAAAGATAGAGTCACCTTCTTCTCCCTGTCTGATAATAGTTTCACCAGGTAAAAATTTTCTAATCTCAACAGTACCACAAAGTTGCTCTATATCAGAATCATTAAGCCCCTTAAATAACTCAACCTGTTTTAAAATTTTTTTCAATTCACTTTCACAAAATTTCTCAGTTGATAATAGTTTGTGATTGGCTTTCTTTTGAAATAACAGTTCTTCTATATCTTGCCAATGAGGATCAATATTGTATATCAATTTAAATATAGCAAATGCACTATGAGTTTTACCAATCATCTGTAATTTTTCAGCAACTGTTTTATACTGCTCAAGAGCCTTCTGCTTCTTCTTTTTTCTCAAATATAGATCAGCTAATCTTAACCTTGCATGAATATTATCTGGATTTAATCTAAGCTGAGCAATATAATCTTTTTCATTTCTTAATTTAAAACCATAATTGCTTTTCAACATTATTCATACCTCAAAATTTCTGATGGTTTTAGTCTTGCTGCCTGCCATGCAGGATAAATTGTAGCTAAAAAACAGATTAAAATAGATGCTAAAATTATTATAAATATTTTTAACATATTTATTTCAACAGGTAAAGTAGAAATATAATATACATCTTTTGGTAGAGAAATAAACTTATATTTTTTTAATAAAAAGCATGTAAAAATGCCAAGCAAAGCTCCTATGAATGTGCCAACAACACCAATAATCAAACCTTCATAGATAAAAATATGCATAATATCTTTGCTCTTGGCACCGACAGTTTTTAATATAGCAATATCTTTATTTTTTTCCATTACCATCATTATAAGTGTACTTGCTATATTAAAAGCTGCTACAAATATTATAAGTGTCAAAATAATAAACATTGTCACCTGCTCAAGTTTTAATGCTGAAAACAGGTTCCTGTTCATCTCCATCCAATCTCTCACCCAATATGGATATCCAAGGGCTACTTTTATTTTTTTGGCTATTTCTTTAACTTTGTAAATATCTTTAACTTTTATTTCAAGTCCTGTTATTTTTTTACCCATATTGAAAAAATTCTGCGCACTTTTCATGGATATATACGATAAACTTGAATCATAATCATACATACCTGTTGTAAAAATACCACCTACTACAAATTTTTTCATTTTGGGAATCATACCCATTGGGGTCATTCTTCCAAAAGGTGAAACCATATTAATTTTATCTCCAACACCAACTCCAAGAATATTTGCAAGTTCTTTCCCAATAATTATACAATTTGAATTTTGTTTTAATAGACATTTACTACTACCACGAATAATCGACTTGGTGAATATGGTTACTTTTTGATCATATTTAAGATCTACACCTCTAACAACCACTCCTGAAACGGCCCCTCTGGAAGAAAGCATAGCCTGTTTGTATATAAAAGGAGTAACACCTTTAACTCCTTTAATTTTAATAATTTTTTTTATTAATGGCTTAAAATTTTCAATATTATCACCAAATTTTAAAATCACAATATCAGAATTAACACCTAAAATTTTATTTCTTAACTGACTCTCAAATCCATTCATTACTGAAATTACAATAATAAGAGTCATTACGCCAAGGATAACACCAAATATGGAGATAATTGTAATAAAAGAGATAAATTTCTCTCTTCTCTTAGATTTAAGGTATTTAATTGCTGTTGCTAATTTATAATTTTTTAATAAATTCATATGCTTTTATAAAAATTTTAGCAGTAGTCAACCAACTATTTCTCTGGTCTCAAATGAGGAAACAAGATTACATCCCTAATTGATGGTTGATTTGTAAAAAGCATAACAAGTCTATCTATTCCTATACCTTCTCCTGCAGTTGGTGGCAATCCATACTCTAAAGCCCTAATATAATCTTCATCCATGCTATGTGCTTCTTCATCCCCTTTCTTTTTCTCTTCAAGCTGTTTTAGGAACCTCTCTTTTTGGTCAATAGGATCATTTAACTCACTAAAGGCATTGGCAATTTCCCTTCCATAAATATAGAGCTCAAACCTATCAACAACCTCAGGCTCTTCAACATTTTTTCTTGCAAGAGGAGATACTTCAACTGGAAACTCTGTAATAAATGTTGGCTGGATAAGCTTTTTCTCTGCAACTTCTTCAAATATCTCTGTTAAAATCTTTCCTTTTGGCTCATTACCCTTTAAATCAAGTTCCAACTTTTTTGCATACTCTTTTAAAAAATCTATATTATCAAGTTGTTCCTCTTCCTCAACATAACCATCAGAATATTTAACAATTGCTTCTTTAACTGTTAGATGATCCCAGGGTGGTGTAAAGTCAATCTCTTCATCAAGGTAAACTATTTTTTTTGAGCCAAATAAACTTTCTGCAAGGAAACTAAAAAGCTCCTCAGTAAAGGACATTAAATCAAGAAAAGTAGCATAAGCCATATAAAATTCTACCATGGTAAATTCTGGATTATGTTGAATGGAAATGCCTTCATTCCTGAAATTTCTGTTAATCTCATAAACTCTATCAAAACCACCTACAACAAGTCTTTTCAAATAAAGCTCTGGTGCTATTCTAAGATAAAGCTTCATATTTAAAGCATTGTGATAAGTTTCAAAAGGTTTCGCTGTTGCACCACCAGCAATTGGATGCATCATAGGAGTTTCAACTTCAATAAAATCTCTATTATCAAAAAATTCTCTTATTAATTTAATTATCTTATTTCTCATTAAAAAAACATTTTTTACATCTTGATTTATTATTAAATCAACGTATCTCTGTCTATATCGCTTCTCTTTATCAGTTAGTCCATGCCATTTCTCTGGTAAAGGTCGTAGACTCTTTGTCAAAACTTTAAAATTCTCAACAAGAATTGTCAACTCACCTGTTTTGGTTTTAAAAATAGAACCCTCCACTCCAATAATATCACCAATATCAACCACATCTTTAAAAAAATCATATTGCTCTTTTAAAACCTTTTTATGAAAATAAAGTTGAATTTTCCCTTTGAAATCTTGTAAAACTGCAAATGAGGCTTTCCCAAAATCTCTTATAGCCATTAATCTTCCAGCTAATTTAAATTTCTTATTAATTTTTTCTAACTCATCTTTTGGAGTTTCTGAGTATTTTTCAATAATTTCATTACTATAGCTATCTGGTTTAAAATCATTAGGATATTTTTCATCTAACTTATTTAATTTTTCAAGTCTCTGTTTTCTCAATTGATTTTCAGTATTCATAACACCTCCAGCTCAAAAATTAATGATTTTTGAAACTATACTATTTTTTTTTTAAAATCAAGGAATATTTATGGTTTGATTTTTAAATTAAAATCTTATAATAAAACTTTTAATGAAACTTAGAGTTGAGAATCTTAAAACCTATTTTTTCACAAACAGAGGCATAGGAAAGGCTGTTGATGGTATTTCTTTTAATGTCCCGGAAGGGAAAATTGTTACAATTGTTGGAGAATCTGGTTCTGGAAAAAGTGTTACTGCATATTCTATTTTGAGATTAATAGAATTTCCTGGTAAAATTGTATCAGGAAAAATAATTTTCAATAATTCTGATTTATTAAAACTTCACTCCAATCAAATAAGAAAAATTAGAGGCTCAAAAATATCTATTATTTTTCAGGATCCATTAAATTCTCTTAATCCTGTGTTCTCAGTTGGAGAGCAGATAGTTGAAACAATTCTAACTCACAAAAATATACCTAAAAATGAAGCAAAAGATATTGGCATCAATTTCTTCAAAAAAGCAATGCTACCAAAACCTGAAAAAATTTTTAACATGTACCCTCATCAACTCAGTGGTGGCATGAGACAAAGGGTTATGATTGCAATAGCTCTCTGCTGTAATCCTGAAATATTAATTGCAGATGAGCCTACAACTGCTCTTGATGTTTCCATACAGAAAGAGATAATTGAATTGATTAAGGAGTTAGCAAGAGAACATAATCTCTCTGTTATATTTATAACTCATGATTTTAGAATTGTTGCTGAAATTGCTGATGAGGTAATTGTAATGTATGGTGGAAAAATAATAGAAAAAAGGGAAAAAAGAAATATATTGACTAATCCTTTACATCCTTACTCAAAAGGGTTAATTAAAGCTTTTCCACCAATAAATAAAAAGGTTTCAAGATTAACCACAATTGAAGGCACAATACCTGATATTTTCTCATTTGGGAAGGGCTGCAGATTTTATAATAGATGCAAAAATGCCTCTAATATTTGCAAAGAAAAGGCTCCACCTAAGATAAAAATATCTGACAATGAATATCTATTTTGTTTCCATTATGATTCTTAAATTATTAATAAATCTTTCAAAAAAATTTTTATCTGAAATCTCCACTATTTCACAACCATACAAGTTAAAATTATCAAATATATTCTTCTTTTTCTTCTTTACTTCACAGGTTAATTGAATATCCTTGATACCAGAAAAGAATTTAGCATTAAATCTATTGGGCAAATCAGAGTATGAAAGTATCCCTATACCTGTTAAAGAAATGTCAAGTGAATAAACCTCTTCAAACTCAACATGAGATTCTTCATCTGTTTCTGAAATTCTCAAAGGTAATATTGTTTTGTATCTTGAAGCTTTTCTTAAAATCTTTGTTTTAATATCATTTTTTTCTGGCTCTTTTAAAATTACATGGGGAAAAGGGGTATAACTACTTTTAATTACTATTGTCCTAAAATAGTAATGCACACCATCAAACTCATAATCACCATACAGCATACTTCGAGGAGCTAAATATTCTAAATATCGAAATTTACCGGGTTCTACCTCTTTATATGGACGGGTTATTATCAATGTGTTATTTACATTTGCAAGAATATTAGCATAAAAGTTTTCTCCCCTGAAGGTTTTTGACACATTGATCAGTTGATTGTTATCAAATTTAAGCATTAACCAACCTCACCTTTTATGCCTTTATCGGGGAAAATTCTGTAAAGTTTAATAAAAATCTCATTGGAATCAGAAAAGAGCTTTTCCCCATCTGAATATAATTTTATTTTTTGAAAATCCTTTATGGTTATTTTGCTATTTTTATCCACTTCAATACTTTCAATATCTGCATACTCTCCATAAGGTGCATCTGTTAAAATAATACCTAACATACCTTCAGATTTAGCTGCCAAAATCATGCCATTACTTTCAACACCTCTAATTTTTGCAGGCTTAAGATTGTAAACAAATAGTGCTGTTTTATTTAAAAGCTCTTCTTTTGTATAAAACTCTCTAATACCAGAAACTATTGTCCTTGCTTCATCTTTGAAATCAACTTTTAAAATGTACAATTTATCAGCATCAGGATGCTCTTTAACCTCTACTATTTTACCTGCTCTTAAAACAAGCTTTGCAGATGGTGGCTGCTGTATTAAATTCACATCTTCCAATTTTCTAAATAATATTTTTGGTTTTAAAATAGCTCCCTCTTTTAAGTTAAAATTTAAACTATCCTTTATGGTAAAATCTGCATTACCAAAAGTTTTCTCAAGTTTTGAAATAGCAAATGGTACAATTGGCTTTAATAGTGCACCCATAATTTTTATAACATTAACTGTAAATGATAATACTTCCTGAGCTTTTTTCCTATTTTCTTTTATTAAGCTCCAAGGTGCGCTATCTTGAAAAAATTTATTTGCAACCAACCCTATTTCCATTATTTTTCTCACAGTTTGATTTAAATCAAGTTCATTATAGAAATTAACTGCTTCATCTGCCATTTGTAAAATTTTATTTTCTAAATCTTTAAAAGAGAACTCTGTAAGCTCTCCATTGAAATTTTTATATAGAAAAGTAAGGCACCTATTTGCAAGATTACCAAAATTATCTATTAATTCTGAATTAATTCTATTTTTTAAATCTTCTGTATCAAGATTAATATCTTTAAGAGAATGAGAAAGAATTGCAGCATAATAAAATCTCAAATACTCTGGATTAACTTTTTTTGCAAAATCTTTTGCAGTAATAAAAGTCCCCCTTGATTTACTCATCTTTTGATTATTTATGGTTAAAAATCCATGTACCACTATATTGTCTGGAAGATTAAAACCTACTCCCATTAACATTGCAGGCCAGAATAGAAAATGAAAATATATAATATCTTTACCTATAAAATGTATTATTTTCCCATTTTCTGATTTCCAATACTCTTTATAATCCATTCCATTTTTATCACAGTAATTTCTACAGCTTGCAATATACCCAATTGGTGCATCAAGCCACACATAGTAATACTTATCTTCCTCCCCTACTATTTTAAATCCAAAATATGGTGCATCTCTTGTAATATCCCAATCTTTCAAACCTTCATTAATCCAATTGAGAACATAATTTTTAACTTCTTTTTGTAGTTTGTTATTATGAGTTAACCATTGTTTAAGTTTTTCAGAATAGTTGGATAATTTAAAAAAGTAATGCCTTGATTTTTTTCTAACAGGAGTATGAGAGCAAATTATACACTTTGGGTCAATCAGCTCAACTGGCTCATATGTGGCATTGCACTTTTCACAATTATCACCATACTGTTCTTCACTTTTACATTTAGGGCATGTTCCAATAACATATCTATCAGGTAAAAATCTTTTACAATTTTCACAATACGTAAGTTCAACCTCTTTTTCATAAATATCACCATTTGCTTTTAATGTTGTAAAAAAGAAATCGCTAAACTCTTTGTTCTCTGGTGAATTTGTTGTGTAAAAGTTGTCAAAATTTACTAAAAAAGTTTTAAAATCCTCATAATGCTCTTTATGATACTTATCAATTAATTGCTCAGGGGTAACCCCAAGAGTTGAAGCATTTATTTCAATAGGAGTGCCATGAGTATCATCAGCACAGCAATAAATAGCATCTTCTCCTTTGGATTTTAAAAATCTTACATAAATATCTGTCTGAATATATTCAACTAAATGCCCAATATGTATTGGACCATTTGCATAAGGTAAGGCACTTGTCACCAAAATTTTCATAACTTACTCCTCCTTTTAAACCAGTCACTATCATCTAAGTGTTTAACAAACATTAAAATTTTTATCAATTGAATTTTTAAAATTATAATGATATATAACAACTATGTTGCTTGTAATTGATATTGGAAATACAAATATTACTTTTGGCACTTTTTTAAACGACATTCTTAATTGCCATTGGCGTCTTCCTACTGACCTGAATAAAACAATTGATAGCTATGGTATTGATTTCTGTAATATATTCTTTTTCTCAAATATTAGACGAGAAGAAATTAGAGGCATTATTATATCATCTGTTGTACCTCCTCTTGAGCATATTATAAAAGAAATGTGTGAAAAATATTTTAAAATTTCACCTTTAATTGTTTCCCCTGGTATTAAAACTGGTATGCCAATTCATCTGGATAATCCAAAAGAGCTTGGTGCAGATAGAATTGTTAATGCAATTGCAGCTTATGAAAAGTTTAAATCATCTGTTATTGTTGTAGATTTTGGCACTGCAACTACATTTGATTTTGTTACAAGCAGAGGTGTTTACAAAGGAGGTGCAATTGCCCCAGGAATTACTGTATCACTTGGTGCCTTAATTAAAAATACAAGTAAATTGCCAAATGTTGATTTAAAAAAACTTGACAAAATAATTGCTTCAAACACAATAAATGCTATTCAAGCTGGTGTTTACTTTGGTTATACAGGACTTGTTGATGGAATTATCAAAAGGATGAAAAATGAAACAGATGAAAATTCAAAAGTAATTGCCACTGGTGGGCTTGCCAATCTAATTGCCAATGAATCAGAGGAAATAGAGTTTGTTGATGAATTCCTTACTCTTGAAGGTTTAAAAATCATTTATAAAAAAAATGCAAAATAAAAAATTAATGTTAAGAGCTATTAAATTAGCTCAAAAAGCAGGCTCTAAAACATACCCAAATCCTCTTGTTGGAGCGGTAATTGTAAAAAATGGTGAAATTATAGGAGAAGGGTATCATAAAAAATTTGGCTCTGCACATGCAGAAGTTAATGCTATTAATAATTGCAAAGTTACTCCAGAAGGAGCATCTCTATATGTAAATTTGGAACCATGCTCTCATTATGGAAAAACTCCACCATGTGCTGATTTAATTATTAAAAATAAAATTAAAAATGTGTTTATAGGTATGACTGACCCCAATCCACTTGTTGCTGGAAAAGGTATAAAAAAATTAAAAGAACATGGTATAAATGTTATTACTGGAATTTTAGAAGATAAATGCAGGGAATTAAATGAAGTGTTTTTAAAGTTAATTACAAAAAAAGAAAGTTTTATTACACATAAAATAGCATCTACTCTTGATGGAAAAATCGCAGAGGATAGTGGTTATTCAAAATGGATTACTTCTGAAAAATCTCGACAAATTGTCCATAAATTAAGAAACTTTGCAGATGCTATTCTTGTTGGTGCTGAAACTATTAGAAATGATAACCCTTATCTTAATGTTAGGAAAAGAGAGGCTGTTATTTCAGAGCCATTTAAAATAATTATTTCAAAATCATTAAATTTTGATAAATCATACAATGTCTTTAAAATTCCAGAGAAAGTTATAATAATTACCTCTGTTAAAAACTATAATCATCCATTTTTAAAAGAATTTCGTACAATCTATCTTCCAGAGGAGAAAAATTTCATTAATCTAAAAACTTTACCAAAAGAGCTTTACAAAAATAAAATTTACCATATATTTGCAGAAGGAGGCAGCAAACTTAACTATTTTCTAATGAAATACAGAATAGTTGATAAGCTATATATTTTTTACTCTAATAAAATTCTATGTGGAAATGCAATGCCAATTTATAATGGGGAAGAGCTTTTTTCTTTAAAAAATCCATTAAATTTATTGAATTTTAAAATAAAGAAATTAGGGAGTGATTTTTACATTTCAGGTTATCCAGAATTCAGGAGAGTATAGATGCAGCAGGATATTCTTATATTTAACAAACTTACAAAATTAATTCTTTCCAAAAGATTTAAGTATAAAACAAAACTTCAAAAAGCATTAAAAATAATCTTGGAGCATATAAATTGTAAAAGAGGCTCCATTATGCTTAAAAAAAACAATTTTCTTGAAATTATTGCCTCAACCAATCCAGAACTTATTGGAATAAAAGTTTCTCTAAATGAAAATTCTCCTGCTGTAAATGTCTTTAAGTCTGGAGAATTATTAAATACCAGGTCAAATCTTAATAAGGATAAGTACAACAAATTCAAATGCTTTTTAATCATACCAATAAAAGTAAAAAATGAAGTTTATGGAGTTATCAATATTACAGAAAAGTTTGGAGACACTAATTTTACTGAAAAAGAAATTAAAATTATCTCTCGTTTTATTAATAACATTTCAATACTCATTGAGAATCTTTATCTAACTGAAAGTTTGAAGGAGGAAAGAGCTGCTCTATCAGAGACTCTAAAAAACTTAAAAAACACCCAGAAATTGCAGGAAGAATTGACTCATATGATAATTCATGACTTAAAAAGCCCAATTAGTCAGGTAATGTCAAATCTTGACATTCTTGAAAAAGATAAGATTATAAAAGAAAAATATTTTGATGTTATTGATACTGCCATTAAAGGATGCGATGATATAATGAGGATGGTTCAAAATCTTGTTGATATTTACAAATTTGAGCAGAACAGATTTGTTCTTGACAAAGAGCCAGCTAACATAAATAATTTAATAAAAGAAGTAAGCCACAATCTTTTCAGTCTCATTACAGAGAAACATCAAAATCTATACCTGAAACTTGACAAAAATATGCCTGATAGCCTATTTGATGTAATGATTATAAAAAGAGTTTTCTATAATTTGCTTCATAATGCAATTAAATATTCACCTGAAAATGAGAATATTTTCATATCAACCAGGTTTAAAAATAGTAAAATTTTAATTAATATAAAAAATACAGGTGTTGGCATCCCAAAGCAAAGTATAAAAAAAATATTTGAAAAATTTTATTCACTTTATAGAAAACATGAAAACTCTGGATTAGGTCTGACATTTGTTAAGCTTGCAATTGAAGCACACAATGGAAAAATTTCTGTTACAAGCAAAGATAATGAATGGACAAATTTTAAAATTCAACTCCCTTATGAGTCAGAAAAATTACCATCAAATGATATTTTGGAGTTAGAGTTATAAAATGAGAAAAGAGATTAAAAGCATAGATGATAAAAACATCTCCTTTTTAATTGTTGATGACATGTCAAATATGAGACGTACCATTAAAAATATGTTAAAATATATTGGATATAAAAATTTTTATGAAGCACCGAATGGGCTCCTTGCATATGCAAAGCTCCAGACTCATCCTATTAATTTTATAATAACTGATCTAAATATGCCTGTAATGGATGGCATAGAATTTATAAAAAAGGTTCGAGAGGATAAAGAATACAGATATGTTCCCATTATTATTATTTCAGGTGAAAATGATAAAGATATTATTGCAAATGCAGCTGAAATTGGTGCTGATGGATACCTTGTAAAACCATTCCTTGTAACAACTTTGGAAACCAAAATTAAAGAAGTAATTGATTCTTTAATTAATCCCTCAAGAGCAACATATCACTTTTTAAAAGGTTGTAAATACCTTGAAACAAAATCTTATAAAGAAGCCTTAAATTTTTTCAAAGATGCCATTAAAATTGATCCCAAATTTTCAAAAGCATATGGAGGTATGGCAAAAGTTTTTATTGAAAATAATCAACTTGATAAAGCAGAAAAAGTTCTACAAGAAGCAATTAAAGTTAATAAAAGTTACATTGAAGGTTATCACCTTTTAGGTGAAATTTATGAAAAGAAAAATAATTTTGAAAAGGCAATTGAATACTTTGAAAAAGCATACTCATTAAATCCCAAAAATAGTGAGCGTACTTTTAATCTTGGTAATTTAAACATAAAAATTAAAAATTACTCTAAAGCAAAGGAGTATTTTCAAAATTTAAAGAAAGAAGCCAAAAACAATAAAGAGCTCCTTTTAAAAGTTGGTGATATTCTATTGGAAAATGAACTTACTGATGATGCAATCAATTTTTATAATAAACTTGCAGATGAATTACCTAATTATCTTGTTGTTTATAATAGACTTGGCATTGCTTATAGAAAGCAGAAAAAATTTGATGAAGCTATTGAAAGCTATAACAAAGCTCTAATTTTTGGCAACAAAGAGGATGAAAGAGTGTATTACAATATTGGAAGATGCTATTTTGATAAAGGTGATATTGAAAAAGCTATTGAGTACATGAAAAAAGCATTAAAAATTAATCCCAAATTTGAAGAAGCATCAAAAGCTCTTTCTTTTTTCGAAAAAAAGAGAAAAAATGAAATTTAACAAATATTTAAATTTGTATAATACCTAAATCATCACGTTCAAGATTGTCAAGCAAAATTTTTCCACCTTCAAGAATATGCTCTTTTACTAATTTTTCTACATAATCAGCATCTCCTGCTTCCATTGATTTAATCATCATTTTATGATCATTATACGATTTTTCTGGAATATTGCTGATTCGAATTAACATCATTCTATACCTGGTAAAACTATCATAAATATTATTAATCAAGCCAATTAATCTTTCATTTCTGCTTGATTTATAAATTAAATTATGAAATTCTGAATTGCTTTTAAAAAATTTTTCTATATCATTTTTTTCAATATATTTTTTTGATTTTTCATTTATATTTTTTAATCTTTCAATTATATTTTTACTTTGATTTAAAGTTGCAAGTTTTGCAGCATAACTTTCCAAAATACTCCTTATTTCAACAATCTCTTTAAAATCCTTTTTTGTAAGTGGTCTTAAAATAAAGCCTACTTTCTTCACTTTTATTAAAAAACCTTCTCTTTCAAGTAACTGCAATGCTTCTCGCACAGGAGTTCTGCTGACTTTATATTTCTCAGCAAGTTCCTCCTCTTTTAAAACATCATGGCTCTTTATTTTTAGCTCTATTATTTTTCTCTTTAAATCTTTGTAAATAAACTCTTTTTTATTCATTTTAACTTAAAATTTCTCTTGCAATGTTAACTTGCAATATCTCTGAAGTGCCCCCACCAAAAAGTAAAAATCTTGTATCAGCAAAAAATCTTGAAACAGGATACTCAGTTGAATAACCGTAGCTTGCAAAAATTCTTGTGGTTTGGTCCGCAGCTCTACAAGCAGCCTCTGATATAAAATACTTTGCCATTGCAGCTTCCTTATTGCATTTTATACCATCATCTATCATTTTAGATACTTTGTATAAAAAACACTTTGACACTTCTATATCAGTTGCCATATTTGCTATTTTTGACTGAATAAGCTGAAACTTACCAATAGGTTTACCAAATTGAACCCTTTCCATACAATATTTTTTGCTCTCATCAAAACATGCTCGCAGCAACCCAAGACTGAGGGAAGCTGTCATTGTCCTGATTATTGAAAGAATTTTGAGAAGATTTTTCATTCCTTCTCCTTCATTACCAAGTCTATTCTCAAGAGGAATTTCCACATCTGTAAAAAACACTTCAGAATTTTCTGAAGCTTTTGTTCCAAGTTTATTAAATTTTTTAGATACCATTACCCCAGGAGCATCTTTTGGAATAAGAAAAAAATTAGCTCCTTTCAGTCTTTTTTCCCTATCAGTTAAACATAAAACAGTAAAAAAATCTGCAATTGAGGAATTGGTTATCCATGTTTTACTACCATTAATTACATATTTATCACCCTTTTTTACTGCAATTGTTTTTATATTATTAAGGTCACTTCCAGCATCTGGCTCTGTTAAAGCAAAAGTAGCAACTTTTTCTCCTTTTATAGCAGGAATAAGATATTCATCATAATGCCTCTTAGTACCATATCTAAAAATAAAATCTGTACCCATTAAACATTGCATAGCTGTAATTGCAGCAAGGCTCATATATCCTCGTGCTAATTCTTCACAAAGAATGATAAACATTGTATTTGAACCATTACTCCCACCTATCTCTTCAGGATACCTTATACCAAAATAACCAAGCTCTCCTATTTTTTTAAAAAGAGGATATGGAAATTCCTTTTTATCTTCATATTCTTGAGCAACTGGCTTAATTTCTTCGTCAACAAAACGTGCCACAGCTTCTCTAAACATTTTATATTCTTCTACCATTTTCACCTCCATACATTAAAATAAAATAAAAAATTCTAATATCTAAATTTGAAAAATAAATTAGTCATTAGTCGTTAGCAAATATTTAGAAACACTAAATCCTAATCCCTATATCCCAACAACTATATCCTAAATCCTAACATTACTCTGCACACCAGACTTCATACTAATTGATTTATGCTACTTCTTTCTTTTACCTAAAAAGCACTCTTTAACTTTTTCATTGTTAATTAAGTCTTTAGATAACCCTTCCATTACAATTTTACCAAGCTCAAGAATATAAGCTTTATTTGAAAAAGAGAGAGCAGCATACGCATTTTGCTCTACAATTAAAAAAGTGGTGCCATTTCTATTTAACTCACTTATTGTATCAAACACTTCTTTTACAATTAATGGTGCAAGCCCAAGAGAGGGTTCATCAAGTAGCATTAATTTAGGTTTTGACATAAGCCCTCTGCCAATAGCAAGCATTTGTTGCTCTCCACCACTTAATGTGCCAGCTACCTGCTTTTGCCTCTTTTTTAATATTGGAAAAAGCATGAAAATATCTTCAAGGGTTTCATATATTTTTTCTTTATCTTCTTTTTTAAACCTTGAAAATGCTCCTAACTCAAGATTCTCCCTAACAGTTAAATCAAAAAATATTTCACGGCCCTCTGGAACCTGGATAATGCCAAGTTCCACTATTTTATCTGGAGCTAATCCTGTAATTTCATTACCTTCAAAAAGGATATTTCCCTTTTTTGGTTTTAATAAACCAGTAATTGTATTAATAAGAGTGGTCTTACCAGCACCATTGTTACCAATTATTGCAACTATATCCCCTTTAGTAATATTAATAGAAACATCATTTAATGCCTGTATATTTCCATAAAAAGTTGAAATATTGTTAATTTCCAACATCAGCAGTCCCCAAATATGCTTCAATAACCCTTTTATTTTTTTGAATCTCTTCTGGGACACCTTCTGCTATCTTTTCCCCAAAGTTTAAAACAATAATCTTATCAGAAATATCCATAACCATATTCATATCATGCTCTATTAGCAAAATAGTTTTACCTTGCTTTTTAAGATTTAAAATTATTTCAGCAATCTCTCCAGTTTCTGAAATATTCAGTCCAGCAACTGGCTCATCAAGGAGAATAATATCTGGTTCACCTGCTACTGTCCTTGCTATTTCAAGTTTTTTCTGCTCTCCATACGGAAGTGAAGCTGCATATTTGTTAGCATATTTATCAAGTCCAAAATCTTTTAAAATTTCAAAACTTGCCTCTTTAATTCTCTTATCCTGATTTTTTACATAAGTTAGGTTTAAAAGGCAGTTAAAAAATTCATACTTTGTTACAAAATGAAATCCTACCATTACATTTTCAATAACAGTTAAGTTTGAAAAAGTCTGTATATTCTGAAAAGTCCTTTTTAAACCATATTTTATTATTTTATGAGGTTTTAACCCTGTAATATCTTTATCATCAAGAAAAATTTTACCTTTGTCAGGCTTGTAAAAACCAGAAATAATATTAATAAGAGTAGTTTTTCCTGCTCCATTTGGACCAATTATGGAAGTTATTAATCCATCAGTTGCTGTAAAGCTCACATCAGCAAGAGCCAAAATCCCACCAAAGCTTTTAAAAATATTTTCTACTTTTAAAATTTTCATTAACTTTTAACTACTACTTTTTAATTTTTTAAAAAAACCAACAATTCCCTCTGGAAGAAACATTAAAGTTAAAACAAGAATTAATCCAAGAACTATGGTGCTATAATCTTCAACAACTGTGAGTAATTCACCAAGTAATGTAAGAGATGCACTTCCTATAAGTGCTCCAAAAATAGTTGACATTCCACCAAAAATTGACATAATAACTATTTTAATTGAAAAAATTATATCAAAAGATTTAGGACTGATAAAAGTTACGTAATGAGCATATAAACTACCAGCAATACTTGCCAAAACAGCACTTAAAACAAAAATTTTAACCTTATACATAGGCACATCTATTCCAAGTGATTCTGCTGCAATTTCACTGCTATGCAATGATTTGAGTGCTCTACCAACCCTTGAATTAACAAGATTGTATGCTAAAATTAGTGCAATTATCACAAAAAACCATATTAAAAAAAATATCTTTTTATCAGAATCAAATGAAAAGCCACCAATTTCAAGGTATGGAATACCAGGAATACCTGAGGGGCCCCCTGTAAAATCTTCCCACTGTACCAGGATAACAGAAATAATTATATTAAATCCAAGTGTAGCCATCACAAGATAATGGCCTTTTAATTTTAACGATGGCTTGCCTATTAAAAAAGCTACTATTGCCGTAATAATTGCTGCAATTAAAATTGCCAACCATGGGTTAACATTGTACATTGTGGTTAAAATTGCAGAACTATAGGCACCTATTCCATAAAAAGCTGCATGGCCAAGAGAAATCTGACCTGCATACCCTACAAGTAAGTTAATGCCTATTACAATTAATGTATTTAATCCAATTACATTTAAAATCAACAGAGAGTAACTGCTTTTTAAAAAAAATCCTAAAATTAATAATAAAATAGAAAGAAGAAGAATTTGATATTTAAACTTTTTCAACATATTTTTGTCCTAAAATACCATTTGGCTTAACAAATAGAACCACTATTAAAATAACAAAAGCTATCACATCTTTATAATCAGAAGAAATTAATCCTGCACCAAGGCTTTCAAAAATTCCAAGTAAAAAGCCACCAACAATAGAGCCTGCCATACTACCATAACCACCTAATATTGCCGCTGCAAAACCTTTCAAGCCTATCATAAATCCAATATCATAAGATGTTGTGGTAATAGGTGCAATTATTATACCTGCAAGAGACCCAAGAAAACCACTTAAAACAAACGAGTAAAAAACCATTTTGTTAATCTGAATCCCAACAATTGCTGCTGCCTTTTTGTTAATTGCAACAGCTCTCATTGCTTTGCCTATCAATGTTTTTTTAAAAAAAATATAAAGTATAAGAAAAGTTAAAATTGTAATGCCAATAACCCATAAATTTTGAGGAATTATTGATGCTCCAAAAATTTTGATAACTTTATCACCAGAAAATGATGGAATTGTAAAAGGATCAGAGCCCCATAGAGCAAGAGCAATGCCTTTAAAAAAGATTGATGCACCTATTGTAATGAAAATTAAAATTATAATATCTTTTGATTTTGAATTTCTAATTACAAATTTCTCAAACAAACCAGCAAGAATAGAAACAGCAACAATTGATAAAATTATTGCTATTGGCAGAGGAAATTTTGAAAAAATATAAAATGTAACTGTAAGCATTCCACCATAAGTTATAAACTCACATTGAAGAATATTTACAATACCTGTAGCATTATGAACAACAGAAAAACCCATTGCTATTAGAGCATAGATACTACCTGTGGTAATTCCTGCAATAATAAATTGAATTAAATTATCCATAAATTATCCTAAAGTTATAAATTCGAAATCGTAAACTCGAAATTTGAAAATTTTTTTAACATTGAACTAATATCATATTACTCCATCCTGTTTTAATTTTTCTATATCATTGCTACTATACCCAATCTGATTATAAATTTCAAAGTTATGCTCACCTAATCGTGGTGGAAAAGAAAATTTTCTCTTATTTTGCTGTAAAAAATCATTATCAAAAGGTGGTGGACATAGTGTAATTTCATATTGAGTTTTATTATCCTCTGTTTTTAAAAATTTATTTTGCAGCAAAGGTTCATTTATTAAATCATCTATGGAATTTATTTTTGAAGCAGGAACAGTAATTGATTTTAACATTTCCAAAAGTTTGTCAGTTTCAATTTTTGATGTAATATTATTAATTTTTTCATTTAAGTTCTTAACATCTTTTATTCTTCCTTCATTATATTCATATGCAGGATTATCAAGACATTTAAAAGGTTCTAAATTAACTAAATCTTTCCACTGTCTATTATTGCCAACAGCTAAATACACATAACCATCTTTTGTTTTATAAACAGACACAGGTGCAAAAAATTCATGTGTATTGCCTCTCCTGCTAATTTTTTTCCCAAAGGTGGCAACCATTGGAATATTAATAGCATGCCAGCTAACTGTGCTTCTAAACATTGAAAAATCAATCTTACTACCCTCACCAGTAACAGCTCTTTTGTAAAGTGCTTTCATAACAAGACCATAAACCTGCTCACTGCTTCCCATATCAGGCAAAGGGATTCCAACCACTTGAGGCTCTCCATCTGGCTCTCCAGTGAGATCCATTAATGCTCCTCGCGCTTGAAGTATTGGGTCATAAGCACCTTCATTGCTTTCAGGACCAAATCCTGTTACACCAACCCATATTATGTTCTTTTTAATACTTGAAAGAGTTTCATAATCAATGCCAAGTTTTTTATAATTTTTAGGAAGTTGATTTGTAACAAATATGTCAACATCAAGATTTTCTATTAATTTATACAAAATCTCTTTGCCTTTTTCCTCTTTTAAATTTAATGTTATTGCTTTTTTACCGCAATTAATTGTAAGATAATATGAGTTCATCCTGTCTTCACCAAGAACATTATCACCAACAAGCCTGTTGGGGTCATGATAAACAGGATGCTCTATTCGAATAACATTAGCACCTTCAAGAACCATTCTATAAGTAAAATAAGGAACAACAATTGCCTGCTCAAGGGAAAGAATAGTAATATTAGAAAATAGATTTTTAGTCATTTAAACTCCTAAAATAAAGATGTATTTCTTGAAAATTAAAACCACTCTCCACAAATTCTATTTTGTGTATACATATATATTTTAAACAATATTTTTTGTCAAGAAATTTTTGATATTTTTTATCTATTTTTCAAGGAAAAAACTGACTAAAACATTTTTATAATTTTTTATTTGACAAAACTTTTTTTTAATGCTATTTTTTATTTAGATATTTATTTTTATGTATACATAAAAAACAAGGGGCGATTATGGGCAGACTACCAAAATTTAACCATCTTTCACCTGTAAACCTTACAGAGTTAAGCACTTTTCTAAACAAATATAAAGGGACTTCAATTATCTCTGCTGGAGGCACTCAGATTATTCCCAATTTAAAAAAAAGACTGTTTCCCAATACAGATACTATAATATCCCTTTTAAATTTAGAAGAGTTAAGATTTATTAAATATAGCAAAAAAACTGACACTCTTACAATAGGTGCTTTAACCACTCTTTTTGACATAATTAATTCAAAATATTCAGATTTATCAATGTGTGCAAGGTTAATTGCTGCACCTCCTATTCAGACTAAAGCCACTATTGGAGGGAATATCTGCCTTGATACAAGATGTCTTTATTACAACCAATCTCATGAATGGAGAAAGGTTAGAGAAGTTTGTTTTAAAGCAGGTGGCAAAGTATGTAATGCAGTTAAAGGAGCTAAAAGATGCTTTGCTGTTTTTTCTGCAGATCTGCCACCTCTTTTAATTGCGCTTGATGCAGAAGTGGAAGTTTTTAATTCTGATAATATTAAGATAATTAAATTAAAAGATTTCTATACAGGCAAAGGTAAGAAACCAAATATTTTAGAGCCAGAGGAAATTGTTACAAAAGTTATAATTAGAGATTTTTCCAAAAAGAAAGGATTTTATGAAAAGTTTAGAATTAGAAATGCGATTGATTATCCTTTGGCAGGAGTAGCTGTTGGTTTTTACAAAGATAATCCAAATAAAATAAATATAG
>CAZIZE010000029.1:0-21454 GCA_964543655.1 uncultured bacterium | reverse complement strand
TAAAAATTCTTTTAAAAGAGTGGTTTTCCCCACTCTCCTTGCTCCGTAAATAATGAGGACTCTGTTTTTTTGAATATATTTTTCAAGATTATAAGCTCTTTTAATAATCATAAATATTACCTATCATAAATCCATAAATTTATCAAAATTTATGGATATAAATTCTAAAAATTTTTAATTATAGTTAGTTATAATTATTTATACAAAACAGCTTTGAGAATAAAATTTTTTGTCTAAGGTCTTATAGAAAAATAACCTTGAAGCAAGAGATTTTTCGGGTTAAAGCTCCTATGATAGTTATCAGTTATCAGTTATTAGTTATTAGTTTAAAGTTTTTAAAATATTATAGATTTTATTTCAAATTAAAAAGGTTATAAGAATACTTGTAAAAAAAACTGCTTGTTGGGTTTTAAATTTGTTTTTGCATTATACCAGTTTACAGTTCATAGTTCAACGTTAAAAAGCACGTAAATAACTACAATTAAAGAATATTACAAATGTCATTTCAAACAGAAAGTTGTATTAGTAGTTAATTATACTAAACTAATATCAAAAAAATTAATTTTTTTGATATAATACCTGAAAATATTTGTTGTTGTATTTTATTTTTGAAACAATTTTTAATTCATTGGAATTTTTATAATTATCTTTAAAAAAATGTATTAAATATCGGTAAGTTATTCTTTTTTCACTTAAAAATTTTAAAAAATCATTAAAATTCATAAAAGCACGAGAGGTGATGCAGAAGTTTTTTTGAGGTATGTTCTTAGAAATGTTTAAATTGTGCAGATTAAGAGAGTATTTGATAAAATTTAGAAATGCAATTTTTTTTTTATTAACCTCAATACAGTTCACAGAAGTATTCTCAAAAAATATAGCATAAGAAATGGCAGGTATGCCAGCACCAGAGCCTATGTCTGTAATTTCTTTAAAAAATACTCCTTTATATTTTGTAAAAATCAGTAATGGCTCAACTGTACCCCTAAAAAGAAAATCTTCACTGGAAAAACCTGTAATATTGATTTTCTCTTTCCATTTTGAGACAATTTCAATATATTCTAAAAATTTTTCTTTTTTTTCTAAAATTTTTTCTTTAATTTCAGTATGTTCAAAATACTTATCAACAGTTAATAAAAATAGATTATCCATCATCTATTTTTGATAAAAAATTTTCTATTCTTTTCAAAATTTTTTCCTTACCTAACAATATCAATGTTTTGTCAAGATCAGGTCCCCTATTTTTACCTGTAACTAAAACTCTAATTGGCATAAACAATTTTTTCCCTTTAACTTTAGTTTCCTTCATTACTGATTTCATTATTGTAACATAAGTTTCGTTATTTATTTCATCAACTGACTCTACATTTTTTTTGAAACTGTTAATTAATTCCACAGGTAAATCATTTTGAATAATTTCATTGCATTCCTCTGAATATTCAACAGTATCATCAAAAAACATTGGTAGCCACATTTTAATATCACTTAAAATTTCAAGATTACCTTTAATAAGATCAATAAAATTTAGCAACCATTCTTTGTTGTAATTTTTTAAATTATACCCTGAATCTTCAATGAATCTTTTAGTTAAATTTAGCAAAGTTTCGTTGTCAAGTTTTCTAATATATAGGCTATTTATCCATCTTAATTTTTTAAAATCAAATATAGCAGCGCTTTTGCCAACTCTGGAAAGATCAATCTCCTTAATGAGCTGCTCTTTTGATAGAATTTCTTCCCCAGATTCAGATGACCAGCCAAGTAGAGATAGATAGTTAAATAATGCCTCAGGCAAGTATCCCTCTTCTCTGTAATTAGATACAGAAGTTATTCCATGACGTTTACTTAGTTTTGCCCTGTCTGGACCAAGAATAAGAGCATGATGAGCATATTTGGGTAATGGGATGTTGAGAGCTTTTGCAACTAAAATCTGCTTTGGTGTATTTGAAAGATGGTCATCACCACGTACCACATGGGTTATCTTCATTAGATAATCATCAATTACAACAATGTAATTATACACTGGAACTCCATCTGACCTTACAATTATAAAATCACCACCAATATTTGAGGAATTAAATTCAACCTTACCTCTAATCATATCATTAACAATTACATTAATACCTTCATTAACTTTAAATCTAATTGAATATTTTTTCCCGGATTTTTCAAGTTCTTCAACCTCTTCTAATGTGAGGTTTCTACACCTGCCATTGTATCGTGGTTGTTTGCCATTTTTTATACACTCTTTTCTCATTTCCTCTATTTCTTCTGGAGTACAAAAGCATTTATAAGCTTTGCCTTCGTTAAGTAACTTATCTGTATATTTTTTATAAATATCAAATCTCTCTGATTGTCTATATGGACCATACTCACCTCCAACATCAGGTCCCTCGTCCCAAGTTAAACCAAGCCATTTTAAATCTTTAAGAATGGATTCTTCTGATTCTTTGGTAGAACGCTCAAAGTCAGTATCTTCAATTCTTAAAATAAATTTTCCATTAAATTTTTTTGCAAGTAAGTAATTAAACATTGCTGTTCTTGCATTGCCAATATGGAGCTTACCTGTGGGGCTTGGTGCGAATCTTACTCTAATGTTATCCATCTATTCCTCCAAATCTATTTATAGGTGATGTTGCTTCTAAATAAAAAAGCCAGCGTAATGCTGGCTTTATTAGTGGCGGCACAGGGAATCGAACCCCGGACACTGCGGATATGAGCCGCATGCTCTAACCATCTGAGCTATGCCGCCAGGGGACGCACTAAATACAATAAAATTTTTCCTATGTCAACACTATTTCAATCTTCCTGCAACTTTTATAAGATTTAAAGCTTTTGCAAGTTTTGCTTTTTCAACAATGTACTCTTTATCTTCCTCTGACAGCTCTCTGAGTCTTTGCTCAGATGATGCTTTCATCTCTTCTGCTTCTTTTAAATCTATCTCTTCAGCTGGTAATGCATCATCAACAACAGCTATAACTCTTGCTGGCAGAACCTCTATTATACCGCCATCTATAGCAACATATTTTTCATTACCATTTACTTTATATATTAATTCACCAACATTTAAAAATGTTAAAAATGGTGTATGTCCGGGCAAAACACCAAAGTCACCTTCTATTCCTGGTGCATTAACTTCTTCAACAGTGCCTTCAAAAATTACCTTGGATGGTGAAACAAGTTCAAATCTCATTTATTGCTCCTTTAGGAAATTTGTGCTAATTCTCTACCTTTTTCAATTGCTTCTTCAATTGGTCCAACCATGTAAAATGCCTGCTCAGGAAGATCATCAAGCTTCCCTGAAACAATTTCTTTAAAACCTTTAATAGTATCTTCCAATTTTACATATTTTCCTGGTGTCCCTGTAAACTGTTCAGCAACGTGAAATGGCTGAGAAAGGAATCTCTGCATTTTCCTTGCTCTTGCAACAACAATTTTATCTTCATCAGAAAGCTCGTCCATACCAAGAATAGCAATTATATCTTGCAAGTCTTTATACCTCTGTAAGATTCTCTGAACTTCCCTTGCAACTGAATAATGCTCTTCTCCTAAAATTTTAGGCTCAAGAATTCTTGATGTTGAATCAAGTGGGTCAACCGCTGGATAAATCCCAAGTTCTGCAATTTGCCTTGAAAGAACTGTAGTAGCATCAAGGTGTGCAAATGTTGTAGCAGGTGCAGGGTCAGTAAGGTCGTCAGCAGGAACATATATAGCCTGAACTGATGTAATGGAACCTTTTTTAGTGGATGTAATTCTTTCTTGCAATTCACCAAGGTCAGTTCCAAGTGTTGGCTGATAACCAACAGCTGAAGGAATCCTACCAAGGAGCGCTGAAACTTCTGCACCAGCCTGTGTAAATCTAAATATATTGTCAATAAAGAGAAGCACATCCTGTCCTTCTTCATCCCTGAAATATTCTGCAACTGTAAGAGCAGTAAGTCCAACCCTTGCCCTTGCTCCTGGAGGCTCATTCATCTGACCATAAATTAGAGCAGCTCTGTCAATAACACCTGATTCTTTCATTTCAAGCCAAAGGTCATTTCCTTCCCTTGTCCTTTCACCAACACCACCAAATACTGAAAAACCACCATGCTCCATTGCAACGTTGTGAATAAGTTCCATAATAAGAACTGTTTTTCCAACTCCAGCACCACCAAATAGACCAATTTTACCACCTTTGAGATATGGAGCAAGTAAGTCAACAACTTTAATTCCAGTTTCAAGAACTTCCTGCTCAGTACTCTGATCTACAAGCTTTGGTGCAGGTCTATGAATGGGGTATCTTTTCTTTGTCTCTATTTCTCCTCCACCATCAACAGGTTCACCAATAACATTTATTATTCTGCCAAGCACTTCTCTACCAACTGGAACTGTAATTTTATCTCCTGTGTCTATAACTTCTTGGCCCCTAACAAGACCATCTGTTGTATCCATTGCAATAGTTCTTACCACATTATCTCCAAGATGTTGTGCAACCTCACAAACCAAGTTCCATTCTTTATCACTAATGTTTGGATTGGTAATTTTAAGAGCATTGTAAAGCTCTGGTAGCTGACCTTCCTGAAACTCAACGTCAACTACTGGTCCCATAACCTGTTTTATTATACCTTTGTTCATTAATTTATTCCTCCCTTAATTTATTTTTTAATTTAACCTTCCAAAGCCTCTTTACCACCTATAATTTCCATAAGCTCTTTTGTAATTGTAGCCTGTCTAACTCTGTTAAAAAGAAGTGTAAGCTTGTCTATCATTTCAGAAGCATTCTTAGTAGCATTATCCATAGAAGTCATCCTTGCTGCATGCTCACTTGCAATAGAATCAAGCCATGCTGTGTAAATATCATTTGCTATATATTTTGGAATAATAACATCAAGAATTTCATTCAGAGAAGGCTCTGTAAGGTATTCTACAACATATTGTTCAGTTTCAAGATCCTCTGGCTCAACTGGTAAAATTTGATCAAATTGTAGCTTTTGGGAAATTGCTGAAACAAAATGATTGTAAACAATATAAACTCTATCTATTTCCTCTTCTTTGTAAAGTTTACAGATAGTGTCACTAATAGATGCAGCTGAAGAATAATCTGCATTTGCCACACCTTCATATTGAGAAATCAGCTTTACATCTCTTTTTTTGAAAAAATCTCTCACTTTTCTACCTATTGCTATTGCAGAAAAATTATAGTTATTTTCATTCATGAAGTTGTTTATCTCTTTAAGCAAATGGTTATTAAAACTGCCGCAAAGACCTCTGTCAGAGGCAATACCAACAATTAAAACATTTCTGGGCTCTCTTTCAACAAGAAGTGGATGCTCTTTGTTCTCAATTCGAGCAAAGATACTTGACATTATCATTTTTAACTTTTCTGAATATGGAAGCGCAGCTTTGATTGCCTCTTCTGCTCTTCTCAACTTTGCAGCAGAAACCATATACATTGCTTTGGTAATTTGCTGTGTATTTTTTACACTGGCAATTCTTTTTTTAATATCTCGTAAGTTAGCCATTTTATTCTCCTATTTTTCTGCTACAAATACTTCATCAAATTTGCTTAATGCTTCATCTAATTTTGCTTTTATTTCATCATTTATCTGCTTTTCTGTTTCTAATTTTGAAATAATATCAGGATAATTATTTTCAATAAAGTTGTATAATTCCTCTTCATACTTGTTGAGAGATTCAACAGGATATTTATCAAGATAACCATTGGTACCTGCATAAATTATTAACACCTGTTTCTCTACTGGTAAAGGCTTGTACTGATCCTGCTTGAGAATTTCAACAAGCCTTGCACCTCTTGCTAACTGCATTTGAGTAGCTTTGTCAAGGTCACTACCAAACTGCGCAAATGCTTCAAGTTCCCTGTATTGAGCAAGGTCAAGCCTTAAACTACCAGCTACCTGCTTCATAGCTTTAATTTGAGCACTACCACCAACCCTTGATACAGATAGCCCAACATTAACAGCAGGTCTAACACCTGAGTAAAACAGGTCACTTTCAAGGTATATCTGACCATCTGTAATAGAGATAACATTTGTAGGAATATATGCAGAAACATCACCTGCCTGAGTCTCAATTATAGGAAGCGCTGTTAATGAACCAGCTCCCTGATCATCACTAAGCTTTGCTGCTCTTTCGAGCAATCTTGAGTGTGTATAGAAAATATCACCAGGATAAGCTTCCCTTCCAGGAGGTCTTCTGAGGAGTAATGAAAGCTGTCTATAAGCTGTAGCTTGCTTAGAAAGGTCATCGTAAATAATAACTGCATGCATACCGTTGTCTCTAAAATATTCACCCATTGTAACACCAGCATAAGGGGCGATATATTGAAGAGGAGCAGGGTCACTTGCAGTTGCAGCAACTATTGTGGTATATTCCATTGCACCATGTTCTTCAAGAGTTGCAACAACTTGAGCAACTGTTGACCTTTTCTGACCAATAGCAACGTAAATACAGTAACAATTCTTTCCTTTCTGATTGATTATGGTATCAATAGCAATAGCAGTTTTACCTGTTTGTCTATCACCAATAATAAGCTCCCTTTGTCCCCTACCAATTGGAATCATTGAGTCAATAGCTTTGAGACCTGTTTGCAGAGGCTCATGAACAGGTTGTCTCATAACAATACCTGGAGCTTTAATTTCAACTTTTCTTGTTTCATCAGTTTTAATTGGACCTTTGCCATCAAGTGGAGTTCCAACTGGGTCAACTACCCTTCCAAGCATTGCTTTTCCAACAGGAACCTCAAAAATTCTACCTGTTCTTTTTACTTCATCACCTTCTTTAATATGCACATCTTCACCAAGAATAGCAATACCAACATTGTCTTCCTCAAGGTTTAAAGCAAGTCCGTAAATTCCACCAGGAAATTCTACAAGCTCACCAGCCATAACTTTTTCAAGACCGTATACCCTTGCAATTCCATCACCAACACTTAAAACAGTCCCTGTTTCGCTAATTTCAACCTTTTGCTCATAATTTTTAATGTGTTCCTTTAAAACGCTACTGATTTC
Organism: uncultured bacterium; assembly: GCA_964543655.1. Classification (GTDB taxonomy): domain Bacteria; phylum DYJV01; class DYJV01; order DYJV01; family DYJV01; genus CAZBLP01. The sequence continues at coordinate 14,450 of CAZIZE010000029.1, read as the reverse complement.
ATCTGCTCTTATTTGCATTTTCTACCCCTTTAATATATTTTCTTTAATTTTTGTTAATTGCATTTTTAATGAGCTATCATAAGTTAATCCTTCAGTCTTTACAATAATGCCACCTAAAATTTCTGGATCAATTTTATTGTTAATTTCAAGTTTTTTATTAAGTTTCTTTTCAAGGTTTTTCTTGATTTCATTAATCTTACTTTTTTGAAGTTTTATAGCAGAAATTATTTCTGCAACCATTATTCCAATATCATCTCTGTAAAGTTTTTGATATTTGTCTAAAATAAATGGCAGGAACTTTATTTTCCTTTTATCTATAAGAATCTTTAAAAAATTCTCTGTTATTTTGTTGAACTTATATTTTTTAGAAATATCTTCTATTAGTTCCTTTTTCTCCTCTTTTGAAACAATCGCACCTACCATTACTATTTGAAAATCTTTGCTAATTTTAAATATCTCTGTAATCAAGGAAAGGTCAGTTAAAACTTTTTCTGTTAAATTCTCATCTTTTGCAAGTGAAAATAGTGCTTTGGCATATTTGGTAGCAACTTTATATTTAATCAATTTTAGCTCACCATCCTTTCTATAGATTTTTTGATAATTTTGTCATGATCTTCATCTGTAATGTTTTTCTTAATAATATCTTCAGCAAGTGAAATAACTTTGTTAACAGTTTCAAGTTTAATAAGCTCTTTCTCTTTTTCTATTTCCTGCTCAGCAGCAACTTTAGCCTGCTGAATAATTTTTTTAGCTTTCTCTTCTGCATCTGCAATTATTCTTTCTTTTGCAATTTCACCTTCTTTTCTAAACTGTTCTAAAATAGCTTTTTTCTCTTTTTCTAAATTTTTAATTTTTTCTTCATACTCTTTTTTTCTGTCCTCAGCAAGTTTTAGAGCATTTTCAGCTTCAATAATAGCAGTTTCTATCTTTTCTTTTCGTGAAAACAGAAATTCTTTAAAAGGCTTTTTACCAACTTTGTAAAGTAAAAAAACAAGAATTCCAAAGTTAATTATTCTCCAAACAAAGTCCCATAGCTGCCTTTTAAGCTCATGCTCACCATGTGCTGCTTCTGCACAAAAACCAAATGAATTAAGTATTAGTAAAAAAACAATTGTTAAAATAAAAAATAAAATCTTTTTCATAAGATTCTCCTTAATTTAAGATATTTCCTTATCAAGCAACATTGAAGCAATTGATTTTGCCATTAAATCAGCTTCTTTTTCAAGGCTTTCCTTAACTTTATTCTTTGTGGTTTCTAATTCTTTGTAAAAATTTTCAAGATATTTTCCAGCTTCTCCTTTGGCTTCTTCAAGCTTCTTATTGGCTATTTCAACACCTTCATTCTTAATGCTATTTTTCAAGTTATTACTTTCCAACCTAACTTCTTTAAACTCTTTTTCTAACTGCTCAAGACCTTTATCAACTTCTTGATTAATTTTTTCAGCTTTTTCAAAATCACCAGCTATTTTATTCTCTCTTTCATCAAGCATCTTTAGAACAGGTTTAAAAAGATACTTATTTAAAAACCACATTAGGAAAATGAAATTTATCACTTGTATGATTATAGTAAAATTGATATTTATCACTTTACTCTCCTTTTAGATTTTTATACTACAAATATTAATAAAAGCGCAATTACTAATGCATAGATACCAGTAGATTCTGAAACAGCCTGTCCAACTAACATTGTTCTTGTAAGTAAGCCAGCTTCATTGGGATTACGTGATACCCCTTCACAAGCTTTGCCAGCAGCAAAACCTTCACCAATACCTGGGCCAATAGCTCCAATACCCATACATATACCTGCACCTAAAAGTGCAGCTGCTTTAATAATTTGACCACCTGTTATATCCATGGCTCCCCTCCAATTAATTTATTTTACAACAAATAACAGTACAAATGAAATAACAAGTGCATAAACACTTGTAGATTGTGAAACAGCTTGTCCTATTAACATTATTCTTGTAAGTATGTTACTTACTTCTGGATTTTTAGCAACTCCTTCTGCAGCAGAAGCTGCTGCAATACCGCCACCAATACCTGGACCAATAGCTCCAAAACCCATAGAAATTCCAGCTCCTAAAATAGCAGCAAGATATGTGATGGTAATAGTTGAAGGATAAGATTTATACATTAAAATAAATGCAACGAGCATAGCAAAAATAGCTGGTGTTTGTGCAACAGCCTGACCAACAAGCATATTGGTAGAAATTTGAGTAGTAGCTCGAGGATTACGAGCAATTCCTCTACATGCGGTTCCACCTGGAAAGCCAGAGCCCACTCCTGCGCCAAATGCACCAATACCCATGCTTATTCCAGCTGAAATAAGAGCCATAGCAGTGTAGAGATTCCCTTCAGTGAAATTTTGGAAAAGTAAAAGTATAGCAACTACAAGAGCAAAAATTGATGCAGATTCAGCTATAGCCATACTTACAAGCATTGTTTTTAATATCTCTGCTGAAGCTTTTGGCTGTATAGAAATACTGTTAACAGCTTCTCCTGCTGCATATCCTTCACCAATTGCAGCACCTACTGCTCCTGTACCCATACATATACCAGCAGAAAAAAAGGCTGATGCATCAATAATTTGTGCTATGTTCATTGTCTACTCTTTAATTTGTAATGCAATATAAACAAGGCTTAACATTGTAAAAACAAATGCCTGTACTGTTCCAACAAATATTCCAAAAAAAGCATATAAAAATGGTGGCAGCACCAAGCTATAAACCAAATGGGAAACAACTATAATAATAATAGAACCACCCATTATATTACCAAAAAGCCTGAAAGAAATTGATATAACTTTGGCAAGCTCACCAATAAGATTAAGTGGTGCCATTATAAAAAATGGTTCAAGATATTCTTTGGCATATTTTAAAATACCTTTATATCTAATTCCAGAGTAGTGTGCTATAATAAAGCCAAGAATAGCAAGTCCAAGAGGAGTATTTAAATCTTTAGTAGGCTCATCACAGCCTGGGATTACTCCTATGTAATTGCAGAGAAGAAGAAACATAAAAAGAGCGGTTATAAATGGAAAATATTTTCTGTCATTTGATTCTAAAGTATCTGCAACTAATTTGTCAAAGGCTTGAACAATTGTTTCTGCAAGTGATTGTAAAACTGTAGGAACTAACCTAATTTTTGTTGTAACAAGCAATGAAAATATTATAAGAGATGCCATTATCAGCCAGGACATAAGAATAGTTTTTATATTCAGGGTAATATTCATACCCATTAAAGTAAAATGTAACTGTAAAATTTTGCCTATGTCTCCCATTTGCCCTTCTAATTATATAAAATTTTTAAAAATAATTGACATTTGAACAACAAATAACCCAATTAAAGTACCACTAAAACTAATTATAGGATATTTTAAAGCAATTATTAAAGTGAGAAAAATTAAAATATATCTGAAAAGGAGATTTTTGCTTATGAAATTTAGAATAGCTCTACTACTTTGCTGGATTGTAATAAGTTTTAAATTTGAGAGACTCATCAGGTAAAAATTAATTGTTGATATAATGGCACCTAAGATAAAACCGTATGCAAGCCTATTTTCTCCTAAAACAAAAAATAGTGTAATAAATATTGTCGACAATATTAAACAATATTTAAGTATGCTATTTCTAAAAATAAAATAGTCTGTCATTTAAACGTGTTTCACCCCTTTTAAAAGTCGCAGAGCAATAACATAAATAGAAAATTTCTGTCAAGTAATATTTTAAAATTGCTTGCTTTTATTTGGATATTTTTGAATTATAAAAAATAAACAAATGGTGTTTCTTTTGATATTTCTAATAAAAGAATGGTATTTGAAATTGGAAATAAAATAGCGTTATTTAGTTTTTTCCATGGTGAATTCAACAATGAATTTTCCTTTTTCAGTATCAAATGGTAGTGCTACAATTGGACCTTTGGCAATATGGGTGATGGTGTGGTTTTTTCCAGTGATAATAGAAGGGATTGCAGCATCAATTTTAACTCCAAAACTTTGCAATTGCCTTCTTGCATCTCCTGAAATCATATTGGTCAGTTCTCCAACTGCATCTCTAACTTCATCATTAATCTCATTTATATCTTCACCAAACATATTTGAAACAATATGTTTAATAGTATCTTCTTCAAAAGTAATAGAGAGAGAGCCTTTTAGGTCACCAGAAAGCCCGATTACTCCTGAAACATCGCCAAGAGCTTTACTCTCTTTTTTTATAAAAGGCTTTCCTGGTTTTGGATCAAGAAAAGCCATGGTTTTTATAACATTTATTGTAGCAGTTAAAAATGGATTAATATATTTAACATCCATTTGAACCCCCTTTTTAAATAACTATTTTCCATGTTGTACCTGTTGTGGTATCCTCAAGGTATATTCCAAGCTCCTGTAATTCATTTCTAATTTTATCTGCTTCATCCCATTTCTTCTCTTTTCGAAAATTTTCTCTTAAAGCAATTTTTTCATTAATGTAAGTTTCGTCAATTCCGTGTTCTTTTAGAAATTTTTCCTTTTCGAATTCAATAAACTCTTTTGGATTAAGTGAGAACAATCCTGTAATTTTAGAAAAATCTGAGAAAAATTTTTTAACTTCATTCAGCAGGCTAATTTGTGCGTCACTAAATTTGAGTGTAGGGTTATATATTATTTTATTTACTTCTGAAACAAAGTCAAATAAAAATCCAATAGCTTTTGCAGTGTTAAAATCATCATCCATTGCATTAAAAAAATTTTCTTTAAAAAGATTAAATTTATTGTAAAATTTTTTGCCAGATTTGGGCAAAGAATTTACATTGATTTCTGCAATTTTTTCATTATAATTCTCAAGAATAGAATCAAGCCTTGCTATTGTATAACACAATTTTAAATATCCAGATTTAGCATTTTGGAGATTTTCCTCTGAGAAATCTATTGGTTTGTGGTAATGGCTGTTAAGTAAAAAGAATCTCAAAACATCAGGTTTGGTAGTTTCAAGAATCTCCCTAATTGTAAAAAAATTCCCAAGAGATTTACTCATTTTTTCTTTATTTATATTAACAAAACCATTATGTATCCAGAAATTGGCAAATTGTTTACCAGAAAAAGCTTCAGATTGTGCGATTTCATTTTCATGGTGAGGAAAAATCAAATCCTTACCACCACCATGAATATCGAAGCTCTCTCCAAGATATTTCATGCTCATTACTGAGCACTCAATATGCCAGCCAGGTCTACCTTTTCCCCAGGGGCTTTCCCAGAAAGGTTCTCCATCTTTACTTTTTTTCCATAATGCAAAGTCAAGTGGGTTTTTCTTTTTATCACCAACTTCAATACGTGCACCTGCTATAAGGTCATCTATATTTTTTTTAGAAAGCTTACCATATTCTTTGAATTTGTTAACATTGTAATATACATCACCATCTGATTCATAAGCAAACCCCTTATCAATAAGCACTTTTATAAAATTTATCATATCGTCAATATGGTCAGTAGCTTTTGGTTCAAAATTGGGTTTTTTTATGTTTAACTTTGATGTATCTTTGTAATATTCTTTAATATATTTTTCACTAACATCTTTATATTCAACACCTTCTTCATTAGCTTTTTTAATAATTTTATCATCAATATCAGTAAAATTCCTTACAAATGTTACATTGTAACCTTTGAACAATAAATATCTGTAAATTATATCAAAAATAATCAGGCTTCTTGCATGCCCTATATGACAAAGGTCATACACAGTAACACCGCAAGCATACATTCCAATATAGCCTGATTTAATTGGTTTTAATTCCTCTTTTTTATTTGAAAGGGTGTTAAATACGAACATGCTAACCTCTGTTTAAAAAAGTAATTTATTATTGACTAATTCAGTTATACTCTATATATAAAAGTTTCATTTTAGTCAATTTATTTTAAGGGGAATTTATGAAAAATCTAACAAATCTAAAAAAGATTATTGCTCTATTTGATAACTATGTAGAATTATGGCATAAAAATAATGAGATATCTTTTTCTCATAATAACATATTTGTTAACCAGGCACTTGAAATTTTGTGTTCCAATTATAAATTATGGCATCTTGAAGATTTGGCAAGAGATATTAATGCAGATGATAAAATTATTGCAGATGTTAAAAGAAAAATTGATAGAGAAAATCAGAATAGAAATGATAATATTGAGAAGCTTGATATTCTTATTTATAACCATTTAAATGAGAATAATATAATTGCAACAACTGATGATTTTAATTCTGAGACACCAGGCTCTATAATTGACAGGATTACTATTTTATCACTTAAAATTTATCATATGGATGAGCAGACTAAAAGAGAGGATGCATCAAAAGAACATATAGAAAAATGTATTGAAAAATTAGAAATTTTAAAACAGCAGAGAAGTGATCTTGTAATTGCATTTGAAAAACTTATAAAAGATATTTTAAGTGGCAAGAAAAAGCATAAGATATATTTTCAATTTAAAATGTATAATGATCCCACATTAAACCCTGTTCTTTACAGAAAAAGTAGGAAATCTAATGAAAGTTCTGGTAATTAGATTAGGTGCTGTAGGTGATATAATACGAACAGTCCCTGCTGTTCTATTTTTAAAAAGAATAAAAAATTTATCTATTTCCTGGATTGCAGAGGATTGGGCGTGCAATCTTCTTGAAAATCACCCAGACATAGATAAGCTATATATTGTACCACGAAAAAATTATAGAAAAATTTTTGGAATACTTAAGGAAATTAGAAAAGAGCATTTTGACTATATACTTGATTTTCATGGTATTCTTAAAAGTGGTTTAATCTCTTATTTTTCTGGTGTTCGTAAAAGGATTGGATATTCAAAGGTTAATTGCAAGGAATTTAATTTTCTTTTTAACAATATTAAAGCTCCTGAGATTTCTGAAAAAGTAACAAGGATTGAAAAAAATTTTAATTTATTAAAGCCTATTATTGAAAAATTTAATATTCCAGAAAAATTAGAAACCAATTTTTTCATTGATAATGAAAAAGAAAGATATATAGACAATTTTTTTAAAAATCTGAGTAAATACAAAATTAAGATAGGAATTAATCCATGCACAAGCAGGTCAGGTTCATACAAAGAATGGCCATTACCTTACTATAAAAAGTTTATTTCAAATATTTCCAGATATTTTGGTAAAAATGAAGTATGCTTTATTATTACCTGGGGACCTGGTGAATATGAGAAGGTTAAATTTTTGAAAGGAGATGATAATATTTATCTTGCTCCAAAAACTGATATGAAAGAGTTGCTTGTTTTAATTTCAAAGTTAGATGTTTTCATTACTGGCGACACTGGCCCAATGCATCTTGCATCTGTTCTAAATATTCCTGTTCTTGCTCTTTTTGGTCCATCTGATTCTGAAGTAAACAGACCGTGGGGAAAATTAAACAGAGTTGTTAAAGTTGATGTTGGATGTAATCCATGCAGAAATAAAAAATGTAAAAATCTTAAATGCCAATATGAGCTGACCCCTGAGTATGTTTTTGAAAATTTTAAAGATTTTTTTAAAAACATTCAAAAGCTCACTTCTTCTGATTAGCGGCAACAGGAGTAACCCTTACAATGTAGATATTGTCTGGATGAAAAACTTTAAATGAATAGTTATATTTTTCTTTTAATAATTTTAAAAAATAGTTTAATTTGAAGTTATCAAAAATTATAAAATAATTTGTTAACTGCAATTTTTTTAGTTTGTCAGTGATACTATTTTTTGCGTATTCATTTAATTTTGATTTATTATTAAGGTTGAGATGCTCAATAATTGTATTAAAGTAGAAATTTAATCCAAAATGATTTCTTGAAGCAACTAAATTTAATTTGTAATTATTTCCATGGATAAAAGGCTTAATTTCTTTATAAATTAATTTTTCATTTTTTGAAACCGGGATGTAGCAGAATATTATCCGTAAACATATTAAGAACACTAATGAAAGTATAAGAAACTTTTTTGAAAATTTTAAGTTAATTTGCTGAAATAAATATGCGCTCAGTAAAGAAATAGCAGGGAAAAGTGGAAGAATATAAAGAGGCAATCGGCTTCTTACAATACAGAAAATAATAAAAGGGATAAAAATTATATAGAGTAGAAGAATAGCATAATTGTCTAATTTTAAATTTTTAAAATTAATTTTGTACCAATAAAAGCTCCATGGCAAAAGCCCAAAGAGTAATACTGGGATGTAAATAATCCAGTCAAATAAACCGCTATTTCTATGATGATGCCCAAGAACCCTGCCAATTAATTCATTTTTTATAAAATAATCAAATGCAGCAGGATATTTTAAAATTACAATAATATACCATGACAAACCAACAACCAAAAATATAAATAAATTCTTAAAATTTAAAATATTTTTAATTTTCTCTTTATTTTTAAATAAAAGAAAAAGTAAAATAGCAAGAAAAGGTAGCAAAGAAGGTGGCCCTTTTGTAAGAAATGCAAAACCCATTGCAAGCCACATTAGAAAATAATTTTCTTTTATAAAGAAAAATATATAAAGCCAAATGAAAAAGGTTAAAATAGTATCTGTTGTTATGAAATTTAAACCAATAAAAGGAAAAATAGAAGTTGAGTATATAACTGCAGATAGTGTAGCAATGTCCTCATTCCAGATATTTTTTCCAATAAAAAATATTAGCAAAACTGTTAAAACAAAGAATAAACTATTGGGGAATCTTGCGGCAAATTCATTATGCCCAAATAATTTTAAGGATATAGCTAAAAACCAGTAAGTGATTGGTGGTTTTGAAATATGTAATTGGTTATTTAACTCTGGAAGAAGATAATTGTGAGTAATGTTCATTTCTCTGGCGCATTCAGTGTATCTGCCTTCATCAGGAGAGTATAGTCCTCTTTTGCCTTGAAAGGCAAAAGCAACTAAAATTGCTATAAAAAGAATGGTAATAAAATTTTTAACTTGAGTCATCTTTTAGATTATAAAATTATTAATATGAAGATAGTATGAAGAAAATAGTTTATAATAAAAATTTTTTTAATGCAAACTTATTTTATTGAGTTTTTTTAGAAAAACACTTGACATAAATGAAAAAAACTTATAATAGCAAGCGCTTAGTTTAATCAAAATTTTTTAACAAGGAGGAAAAGTTGCCAAATCATAAGTCTGCATTAAAAAGGATGAGACAGAATGAGAAGAGACGTTTGAGAAATAAGAGTATTAGGTCTTTCACAAAAACCACAATAAAAAAGGTATTAAAAGCTATTGAAGAGAAAAATATTGAATCAGCAGAAGAATTATTTAGACAAGCTACAAAAGTTATTTACAAAGCAAAATCTAAAGGTGTATATCATAAGAGAAATGCTGCAAGAAAGGTTTCAAGGCTTGCGCACAGGCTTAACAAACTAAAAGCAGAATTACAACAAAGTGAAGAAGCTACAGCATAAAAATGAAATAGGTTTTCTTGAAAATATTTATGTTAAGTATAATAAGCATTTTGTTTTAGAAAATATAAATTTAAAAATATTTTCAAATGAGTTTTTAACAATTATTGGACCAAATGGTTCAGGGAAATCCACCCTTTTAAAAACAATACTTGGCATTATTAAACCAGCCAGAGGCATAGTAAATATTTTTGGTTACAAAAATGGTAAGTATCCCAAAGGGTTAATAGGATACTTACCGCAGCATAATTCTCAAAATATCAATTTCCCGGCAAAGGTCTTTGATGTTGTAATGATGGGCAGGTATCCATTAATTGGATATTGCAAGTTCCCTAAAGAAGAAGATGCAGAAATAGTGGAAAATTGCCTGGAACTTCTTAATGTAAAACATTTAAAAGATAAAAATTTTCATCAACTTTCTGGTGGTGAAAAGCAGAGGGTTTTAATTGCAAGAGCGCTATCTACAGAACCAAAGCTACTGATTCTTGATGAGCCCTCAGTCAGTCTTGATATAATTGCCCAGAAAGACCTATATGACCTGTTAAATAATCTAAAAAATCAGGGAATTTCTGTTATAGTTGTGTCTCATGATATTGGTGTGATTACAAGTTACGCTGATAAAATAGCTTGCTTGAATAAAACTATTCATTATTATGGTAAATCAGGAGAAATTATTTCCTCAGATGTAATTTCAAAAGTTTTTGGCAGTGATGTGGTATTTCTTATACATGATAGAGAATGCCTTACATGCAAAGATAGAGTAAATGAATGATATTTTAATAAATATTGCTATTTCTGGTTTTTTTTTAAGTATTGTTTTTGGTATTTTATCTGTTTTTGTAATACTTAGAAAACTTTCTTTCCTTGGAGTTGGGATTTCACACGCTGCATTTGCAGGAATCGCCCTTGCTCTTCTTTTAAATTTTTCTCCTTTTATTACAACACTTTCCTTCTGTCTTGTAGTGGCATTTTTTATTGGTAAAACTACAAAAATGGGCAAGCTTGACTATGATAATAGTATTGGTTTGTTTTTCTCTTTCACAATGGCTCTTGGAGCTATTTTTCTCTATTTAAATAAAAATTACAACTTTGATGTAATGGGTTATCTTTTTGGTTCAATTCTTGGTATTTCTAACTCTGATATAATTTTGATAATTTTGGTTTCCTTTGTTTCAACAACTTTTCTTTTTATTTTTCTTAAAGAATTTGTTTTTATTGCTTTTGATGAGGATGTTGCAAAAGTTTCAGGAATTAATGTGGAATTTTTTGATAATCTACTTTTAATAATTCTCTCTTCTGTAATAGTTATTAGTTTGAAATTAATAGGAATTATACTTGTAAGTGCCCTTTTGATTCTTCCAGGAACTTTCAGTTTTCTTATTTGTAAAAATTACAAAAAAGCATTTTTAGTAAGCATTTTATTTAATATTGTAATATTTTTTGCTGGTGTTGGTATTTCGTGGGAATTTGATTTGCCAGTTGGAGCAACTATTGTTACTGCTGGTACAATTATCTATTTTATAAGTTTACTAATATTTAAAAAGTAATTCCTCTTCTACTGTTATTTCACCTTTGGTTCCTGAAATTATACCTTTTTCTTTAAATTCTCCAAGTATTTTAGTAACAGTTTCCCTTGTGAGCCCAAGCTCTTTACCAATTTCACTATGTGATTGAAGTATAAAAGGTTTTTTTAAAGCAAGGTATTCAACATATTTATCTTGTAAATAGCATCTAATTCTATCATGTGCTTTATTTAAAGTGAGAATATAGATTTTCCTATTGGCTTTTCTAAGCCTTTTTGCCATTTCAACCATTAAAATAAAAAATATCTCATTTTCATTTTTTATAAAATTAAAAAAAGCATTTTTGGTAAGCTCAACAACCTTGCATTTAGTATGTGCAACAATTGTAGCAGTTCTGTTTCTCTCGTCAAAAAGAGATATTTCTCCAAAAAAATTCAATGCTTTTAATGTAGCTAAGATTATTTCTTTACCAGATTCATTGTAGGTGACAACATTTACTTCTCCCTCTATTAAGAAGTATATTGTATTTCCTAAATCCCCTTCAAATATTATTGGTGAACCTTCTTGAAAGACTTTAACTTTCCCAATCTGGGAAATTTTTTCATAAAATTTTTTTATATAATGTATATTGTCAACCATGGCTACTTCCTTGTATTTAATTTTTTTTCAACAAATTGTATAGCTTTTTTACCTTCATTAAAATCCGGGTTTAGCTCAACAGATTTTTTAAAATATTTTAAAGCGTTTTCAAGCTCCCCCTTTTCATAGTATGCTCTTGCCATGTTGTAGTATAAAACTTCATCTTCAGGATCCACAATAATAGCTTTTTTATAATTTTTTATTGCTTCATCATACATTTTTTGTTTTCTAAGATTAATGGCAACCTCATTGAAAATATGTTTATTTTCTTTTGCAAACAGGTCATCAAGTTCACCTATTTTGTGAAGATATTCTTTGGCTTTGTCTATTTCTCCTGTTTCAAGATATACTTTGCTGAGCCCATGATGAGCTTTTAAATTTTTCTTATCATATCTAAGAGCTGTACCATATTCAAATTCTGCACTTAAATATTCTTTATTTTGTAAATGTTTATCTCCACGCTTAACATGCTCTTCTGCTTTAATTTTTTCAGGAGATACCTGCTCATGCTTTTTTTGAAATGTTTTTAAATCTGCAACAAATTCATACTCTTTTTTAAATTGCTCAATTGGTACCTCTTCTGTAAAGCCAACAGGCTCATTTTTTATGTTAAGCAGATCAACCAAAACAGTATTCTCATTAAGAGGTTTAGCAAAATAGTAATTTACAGAGGTGGTTTTTTTTGAAGTTGAAGCAGTACCTATTGTAATAACACTACTTTTGGCATAAACGCCTTCTTTAATCTCCATTTTTGCTCCCTAAAAAAAAGGATTATATTTTTTTTCATAACCAATGGTTGTTTCTGGGCCATGGCCTGGTAGCGCTTTGGTTTCGTCTGGTAAAACAAATAATTTAGTTCTAACTGAATTTATTAATGTGTTATAATCTCCACCAGGTAAGTCTGTTCTACCAATGGAGCCTGCAAATAGAGTATCACCAACAAATACAATAGGCATTCCTCTTAAAATAAAAGAACATGAGCCTGCTGAATGGCCTGGTGTGTGAAGAGTATCAAGAATGATCTCTTCTCCTACTTTTATCACATGTTTATCTTCTATTAAAATATCAGCAGGTGGAGAATTGTGAATATTCAAACCAAAGAGCATTGCAGAACTTGAAATATTTGTAATAGAGTCAGCTTCTGCTGAATGAATAATAATCTCGGCATTTGTAGCATCTTTCAACTCTTTGTTCCCAGCAATATGGTCAAAATGGGAATGAGTACATAAAATATATTTTAAATTTAGATTATTTTTTTCAAGAACATTTAAAATATCATTTACATTGCCACCAGCATCAATAACAATTGCATCTTTAGTTTTCTCACAACCAAGTATATAACAATTAACCTGTAATGGACCAACAACAAGAGAGCCAAAAATCATAAAACCTCCTTACTTTTTAATAAGAATCATTTCTACATCTAATTACATAAATTTTAATAATTTATCAATAAAAAATTTGCTGCAAAAAATAAAAATATTTTGTATGATAATTAAAAGGTAAATTGATAAAAAATTTAGAAGGAGTGTATAATGTATGATATCCCTGAAGGTTTTCTTTTTTCAGCAATAAATGCTGAAATAAAATATAAAAATAGAGATGATTTAGCTCTTATTTTTTTTCCAAATAGTGCTAATGTATCTGCTGTCTTTACTAAAAATAGGGTAAAAGCAGCACCTGTAATTTATTGTAAAAATTTGTTGAAGGGTAGAAATAAATTTAAAGCAATAGTTATTAACAGCGGTAATGCAAATGCCTGCACAGGAGAGCAAGGATTAAATGCATGTAAAGAGATATGTAATAATATTGCTGAAAAGTTAAAAATAACAAGGGATGAGGTGTTGATATCCTCAACTGGTGTTATTGGGGTACAACTTCCAATTTTAAATTTTATCAAAAACTCAGAGAACCTGGTTAAAAAACTCAGTAAAAAAAATATAGAATCTGCTGCCAGAGCAATAATGACAACTGACTCTTTTCCCAAAATTAATTCAGTTAAAAAAGATAATTATACAATTTGTGGGATTGCTAAAGGTGCTGGTATGATTAATCCAGATATGGCAACAATGCTTGCTTTTATATTAACTGATGCTTTTGTTGAAAAAGATATTATGGATAAAATTTTAAAAAATGTAGTAGATAAAACTTTTAACTCAATAACAGTTGATGGCGATATGAGCACCAATGATTCAGTGTTTTTTATTTCAACAGGCATTAATAAAGAGATTGATATTGAAAAATTTGAAAACGATATTTTGGAAGTTTGTTTTAATCTTGCAAAAATGATAGTTAAAGATGGTGAAGGAGCTACAAAATTAATTAAAATTAGAGTAAAAAATGGTGCATCAGAAGATCAGTGCAGGAGAATTTGTGAAAGCATTGCAAACTCTTTGCTTGTGAAAACAGCAATGTTTGGTGGTGACCCAAACTGGGGAAGAATCTTAGCTGCAATTGGTTACAGTGGCGAAATTTTTAATCCTGAAAATATTATAATTTATCTTGGAGAAAATAAGATAGTTGAAAATGGAATGGAAGCAATTACCTTTTCTGAAAAAAAATGCGCTGAATATTTACGTGAAAATAGGGAAATTGAAATAATTGTTGATTTAAATCAGGGAGATAAATTCTGGGATTATTTCACCTGCGATATATCTTACGATTATGTGAAGATTAATGCTGAGTATAGAACTTGAACTATTTTTATACAATTAAATGTTTTATTATGGTTTCATTTTCCTGGAGCCAGGTAAAAATATCTGTTAAAATTTTTTCTGCATGGTATATTGGTTCCCAGCCAGTAAATTTTGTAATTTTAGAATTATCTGTAATATAGATTTTAATATCACCAGGTCTGTTGTTTAAATCACTGCTAATTTCTATT
>CAZIZE010000028.1:0-36591 GCA_964543655.1 uncultured bacterium | reverse complement strand
ACAGCAGCAGCTCTTGCTTTTCCTGACATATTGCCAAATCTTGGAATAGCAATGGCAGCTAATATGCCAAGAATTGCAATTACAATAAGAACCTCTATTAATGTAAAGCCAAAATTTTTTCTATTATTCACTTTAACCTCCGAAATAATTATCTTTTCAACATATTAAAATTGTGTTATAAAAAAAATATCTATTACAAGAAAAAAATAAAATCAAGGATTAATTATGGCTAAAGAAAAATTTAGGCTTGGTGATCTTTTAGTAAAAAAAGGCTTAATAACAGAGGTACAACTTAAAGTTGCTTTTGAGGAGCAGAAAGTAAAAAATAAAAGATTAGGTGAGATACTTGTTGACCTTGGATATATTGATGAAGATAAAATTATAGAGATACTTGCAGAGCAGCTAAATGTAAATATTATTACTGCGAATGAAGTGAAAGTCACTCCTGATTTACAGAATATAATTAGTGAGAGCAGGGCGTTGAGGTTAAATGTGCTTCCAATAAAAGTTGAGGGTAATAAACTTCATATTGCAACCACAGATCCTACAAATATAATTGCTCTTGATGAAATTGAGAGAACTACAAATAAAGAGTTGGTTGTGTATATTATTTCAAAAAAAGATTTTCTTAATCTTTTTTCAAGAATTTACACATCAGAAGATAAATTGTACAAAATTGCCAAAAATATTGAGGATAAAATTTTACAGGCAGGTGCTGATGAAAAGTTTTTAGAGAAGCTTGCAGAAGAAACACCTGCTATTCAGCTTGTTGACAATATTATTAAAAAAGCAATTAATGAAAAGGCAAGTGATATTCATATTGAAGCAGAGGAAGATATTTTACGGATACGTTTCAGAATAGATGGTATTTTGCATGAAATTTTAACGTTAAACAAAATACTTTATGCTCCAATTATTTCGAGAATAAAGATAATTTCAAATCTTAACATTGCTGAAAAAAGGCTACCTCAGGATGGAAGATTTAAGGTAAGTTTAAAAGGTAAAGAAGTTGATTTTAGAGTTTCCACATTACCTACAATTTTTGGTGAGAAGGTGGTTTTAAGGGTTCTTGATAAAAGCCAGGAACTGTTGGATTTAAATAAACTTGGAATTGATAGTTACAATTTTGAAATTTATAAATCAATTATTGATAAACCAAATGGTATTATTCTCATTTCAGGTCCCACAGGTAGTGGTAAAACTACCACTCTTTATGCAACGTTAAATTATTTAAATTCAATGGAGAAAAATATTATTACAGTTGAAGACCCAGTAGAGTATAAGTTTAAACTTATTAATCAGGTTCAAATTGATGAAAAGATAGGTTTGACATTTGCAGGTGCTCTTAAATCAATTTTGCGTCAGGATCCTGACATTGTAATGATTGGTGAGATAAGAGATAGAGATACAGCTGAAATTGCAATACAAGCTTCATTAACAGGTCACCTTGTGCTTTCAACAATACACACTAATGATGCTGTTAGTAGTGTAACCAGGCTTGTTGATATGGGAATAGAGCCATTTTTAGTTTCAGCATCTGTGATTGGAGTTGCATCTCAGAGATTGGTTAGAAAAATTTGTGAAAATTGTAAAGAAAGTTTAATTTTTGATAAAAATTTTCTTGAAGAAATAGGCATGGATATAGAGGAAGAAAGTATTGAATTATACTGGGGGAGAGGATGTGAGATTTGTGATGGGACAGGATATAAAGGTAGAGTTTCCATATTTGAAGTTTTAAAAATTACAAGGGATATAAAAGATGCAATAAGTAAAAATGAAACAGCTGCCACTATTAGAAAGATTGCTGTTTCAGAGGGATTTAAACCAATGTACAATTCTGGCATGGAACTTGTTAAGAAAGGAGTAACAACAATAGAAGAGGTAATGAGAGTTACTATTATTGAGCAGGAGTAATTGTTTCAAATGCCAGACAAGTTTTTTTACAGAGCAGTTGATAATAATGGAAAAAGAATCTTTGGAACCATAGATTCTCCTGATGAATTTGAAGCAGAAATGATGCTGCTTCAGCAGGGATTAAATGTCATATCTTTAAGAAAAGCAAATATTTTTGACAATCTAAATGAAACCTTAGAAAAAATCAAAGAAAGGTTGACACCAGTAACACTCACAGACCTGATTGTTTTTACAAGGCAATTTGCTACCCTCTATACAGCTGGTATCCCGGTATTAACAAGTATTCAAAGATTAAAAGATCAAACAATTAATCCACGATTTGCAAAAATTCTTGAATCAATTATTAATGATGTGCAAGCAGGGAGTTCTCTCTATGTTGCATTTAACAAACATGGAAATATTTTCCCTCCTCTTTATGTTGGAATGATAAAGGTTGGAGAGGAAGGAGGGGTTCTTGATATAATTTTGCAAAGAATAGCTGCAATTCTTGAAACTCAAATGGAAACTCAGAAGAAAATTAAAACAGCTACAAGATATCCGAAAATGGTAATAATATCAATTGTACTTGCTTTTGTATCAATAGTAACTTTTGTTATTCCAAAATTTGCTACTCTTTTTTCTAAATTTAAAACAGAACTTCCATTACCAACACGGATTTTAATTACAACCAATGAAATTTTTAAAAATTATTGGTGGGCAGCTTTAATTTTCATTATAATTTTAGTGATTTTTTACAAAAGGGTTAAAAGTGATGAAAAGGGGAAGTTAATATTAGATAGGCTTATTTTAAAAACTCCTATTATTGGAAATCTTTTAAGTAAAATTTATATAGCAAGGATAGTGAGAATACTTGGGTTGCTATATAAAAGTGGGATATCTATAATAACAGGTTTTGAAATAGTTTCAGCTGTTACTGATAACTATATTTTTAGAGATGAAATTTTAAAAGTAAAAAATTCTGTTGCCACTGGTTCAAGTATTAATGTTGCAATAAGAAGTTCAGAGATTTTTCCACCTATTGTTGCTGATTTAATTTCAGTTGGAGAGGAAACAGGTTTGCTTGATGATATGCTTTTTAAAGTTGCAGATTATTTTGATGAAGAATCTGATTATTTAATTGGAAACTTATCAAGTGCCATTGAGCCAATACTTCTGCTTTTTGTTGCTATAATGGTGCTGATACTTGCACTTGGTGTATTTTTGCCAATGTGGAACATAGACAAAGTTTATGGGTAGGTAAAAATGAAAAGAATATTTTTAATTTTTTTATTTATTTTAGTTAGTTGCAATGTTTTAAGTGCAAAAACTCTTGTGGTTGATGATAATTATCCATCAATGTGTGAAAATGGAACATGTAGAGGATTTTTCTGTTTGGGAAAATTTGGAAGATTCTATAATTACAAAAGGATAAAAGATGCTATTAAAGATGCTAAATCTGGAGATATAATTAAAATTTGCAAAGGTAATTATAATGAGTCAGTTGTGGTGGATAAAGATGATTTAACAATTACCTCAGGTGCTGATGTAAATTCTCCTTTAGATGTTAATTGGTATTATCGAGGAACTGTTGTGAATATTGGTTCCTGGGCTCATAGTGCTAAAAATTTTAAAATTGAAAATGTATCTATAACATCTGAAAGAAACTCTAATAGTTCAAAGGGAATTAATATACTCAAAGCTACTGGTAACATTATCTTTCAAAATTTAAATTTAAAAGCTCTATCAGGAGTAGCTATTTATTCAGGATTTAGTGTTGATAAAACATTAAATTATATTTTTAAAAATATTACATTTAATTTAAGCAAAGCAAATGCATTTAAGTTAGAGCAGGGTAATAATGTAATTTTTTCAAATATTACTATTAATAGCAGCAAATATAAAGACTCTAATACTGCTATTTTTTTTGGCTGGGGATTTAATAAAAATTCTTATTACAATTTTGAGAATTTAAAACTCAATATAAATAGAGGAAGAGGGATAGAAATTTCAGAAGGTAAAAATGTAATTTTTAACTTTTTTACTCTTAAGTCTTCATCAGCAAAAGGTATTTACATTAATAGTGGAGTAAAAGGTGATATTTCATTTGATAATGTCTCAATTTACACAGATAAAGATTATGGTATTTATATTAATGAAGGTAAAGACATTAATATGAAAAATATTTCAATAAATGGTGATACTGAAGATAGCAGAGGGATTAAGTTAAATTGGGGAGTAGTAGGAGATTATAAATTTTACAATGTTAATATATCAGTTGGAGAAGAAAGTATTTATATTGCCAAAGGTATAGATGTTTTATTTGATAATGTTAATGTTTTGTCAAAAGAGAAGAAAGATTTTTCAGCAATCAAGTTTGATTGGAGTAATTTTTCATATATTACAATAAAAAATAGCAGTATAAGTTCAGGAGGCACTGGTATTACAGTAAATGGTGCAAATAGTTTGGTGTTAGATAAGTTAAAAGTTATTTCTTATGGAGACAATGGAATTAAAATAAACTCAAATGTCAATAATTTTATTTTGAAAAATTCATGTATATTCAATAATTCAGATGATGATGAATCGTATGGGATAAATATAAATAATTGGAGAAGAAACAGATTTGATATAAACAATAACTGTATTTACTCCTTAAATGGTTATTTTGCGAGAGATTCTAAACGTACTGACAATTGGAATAGTAACTTCTGGAATAGCATTAAAGATAGAGATGGTGATGGTGATATAGATTATGTAGACTCTAATAAAATAGGCAGGTGGGTTAGAGATACCTCACCTTTGAAAAGCTGCAATAATGGTTGCAATGGAGCTGTTAATTTAGCGAAACCATTGGTAGATTATCGTATGGATAAGTGTTTCTGGAATGGAACTGAAGGTGAGGTTATCGACAGTAGTGGAAATAAGTTAAATGCAACAGCAGTAGGTGGTGCAAATACTGTAAAATCATCTATTGAAAATGGTGGTATTTGTAGAGTAGCAAAGTTAACTGGTGCAAATGATTATCTTTACGCACCAATCAATAACCAGACCCTGTTTAATGCAACCAAAAAGTATATCTCTGTTTCAGCGTGGGTAAAATTTACAAGTTTTGATGAAGAAAACCAAATAATTTACATTAAAGCTAATACTCCAAATAGACCAATCAGGCGTTTTGTACGGAGAAATCAGCGATACTTTTATTTTTCAACATGGCGTCCAAATAGAGTGCCATATAATGGAATATATATAGGAGTTATGAACAGCAATGGAACCTGGGGACGTGTTTACTATAGTAATAAACAATTTTTCAAGTTAAATCAGTGGTACCATGTTGTTGGAGTGGTAGATACAATAAATGGAAGAATTAAGGTTTATATTAATGGGAGAAAGGTAGTAGAAACTAAGATTAATAGAGGGGAGATTCCTTATAATGCTACTGAATTGTGGATAGGCGAAACTCCAGAGAAGTTTCAAAAATTTAATGGTTACATTGATGAAGTAAAAATTTTTGATACAGCTTTAACAGATAGTGAAGTAGAGAAAATTTATACTAATGAAAAAGATGGCAAAAATTGGGATGGAGAGAATAGGGAGTGCAACAGTTGCAATACCAACACCAATTTGGATCATATAGAAATTATTGATAAAGGTGGAGATCATTCAGCAATAGCCTGTGAACCAGAGCTTGTTTGTTTTACAGCTAAAGATAAGGACAATAACACGTTAACTAATTATACAGGTGAAATTTATATAAGCTCTCTTTTGGGAAATGTTTATAAAGGAGAATGGTATAAAAGTTTTTCAGGATACAGTAATGATGATTCTCCAACTGGAATTTTAAGAAACGAAGGGACATCAAAAGTTAGCTACTATATTAATAGCAGTGACAATGGAGATTTTTGTCTATTTCTCAGTAATAAAAATATAATTGGGAATTCTGAAAAATTAAAGGTTGTAGTTGATTCAAACAATGGCAATATTGAAAATAATTATTCAATTGAATTTTTTAAATCAGCTTTTAAACTTTCTTGGGAAAAAGAATCGTTACAACCATGGGAAAAACAGATTTCTTGCCTTGAAAGTGATAATAATCCAAAGGTTGATTCAAAATTATACCTTATTGCAATTACAACTAATAATAGAACAGGAGCCTGTGAAACATTAAATAGTAGAAGAGGCAGAGCTGTTTATTTGAAAAGCAGAATCCTCTATGTTGAGCCAAGTAATGTAGTTTCCCCTGCATTATATGTAAATGGAAAGAAAATTAATTATCACAATAGTGATAATCCTGATACTTGGGATAATATTAGATTGAGATTTATAAATGGAAAAGCTCCGTTAAATTTAAAATATTATGATGCAGGGAAGTTAAAGTTACAATTTGCTTATGATCTTGACAGAAGAACACCTGGTTATGAAATGGAAACAGTTAATTCAAACAATGAAATTACATTTTCACCTTTTGGAATTTACATTGATTTTCAAAATATAGATTATAGAGACAGTGATAATATAGGCTCTTTTAATACCAAATTAAGAGCAGGTAGAGATTATTTCAAAATCAGGGTTAGAGGTGTGTGTTATGATCCTGATGATGATACTTCACCAAAAGATGGTGTCCCAGATATTAATGCAGATTTATCCAACAACAGAATGCCATTAAAAAATTTCAGAAATAATATTAAGATAAATTACACAGTAGCCAAACCTTTAAATGGTTCTGGTAAGTTAAGTGTTTCTGAAATAAAAGAGAGTAATTTTAACAGTGGAGTAGGTACTGTAAATGCAACTTTTTCTGATGTTGGGATTTTAAAATTAACCTCTGCTAATGCAAATAACTACATTAATTTAGGAAATACCGTTATAGGATGGCCAACACATAAGTATATAGGCAGGTTTATACCTGACCATTTTGCAATTGAATCTAAGGTAAATGGAATATTACAAGAGAATTGTGATACATTTAATTACACAGGTGATACTTTAACTTATCTTGTTGCTCCTTCATTTAAGATAATTGCTGAAAATAAAGATGATAATGTTACGAGAAATTACAGAGATGAATTTAATTTTCTTACATTAGATAAAATCTCAATTAGTTACCCATCAAAAGATGATAATCAATTTGGGAATAGCAGGGAAATAGAAATTAGCATTTTACCTGCTTCTGGTAATCTTATATCAAATGGAGATGGGACTTTTAAGTATACTTTTGGAAATGATAAAATTGTATATTTAAGAAATAATAATTCTAAAATATCACCTTTTGCACCAAAATTTTCTATAAAAGTTGAATCTATTCAGGATAATGATAGTGTTTTAGCACTTAATTTGCCATTTCTGCTTACAGTATCTGGACAGAGTATGAGATATGGAAAGGTTAAAATTTTAGATAATTATGGACCGGAAATTGAAAATTTAAAAATGAAATTAAGAAGTTTTTTCTGGAATAATGGTAACTGGCAATTTAATGATAAAGATTCATGTACCCATTTTGTAAAAACAGATTTTATTTTTAAAAACTTTACACAAAATCTTAATTCAGGTGAAACTTCAGTAATAAATGTAGATGATATATCCAATGGAGTTGGCTATATAACTTTATCTGCACCTGGTAAAAATAATTTTGGCAGTGTAGATGTTGATTTTAAATCAAATCTCTTCCTGCATGATAATGATAGTGCAGGTACTGCTACTTTTGGAATATACAGGGGCAGGGATAGAATAATTATGTGGGAAGAAGTGCCATCTAAAAAATGAGAAAAGAGCAGGGTTTTACATTAGTTGAAATTTTAATTATTTTGGCTTTGATTGCTATTGTGTCAATGGCAATAGTGCCCAAAATAGGAATGAAGGGATTTAAAAGCATAGCTGATGCTGACTCTTTTATATCTTACGCACGGTATGCTCAGCAAGAATCAATGGTTACAGGGAATAATTGGAGAATTATTATTAATTCAGGGGCTAAACAATATATTTTAGATAATGATTCTGATGATAAAAATAGTTTACCCAGAATACCAGGAGGAGACAATCCAGTGTCAGTAAATACTTCAATATCATCAACTATGAATGAATTTTATTTTGATTATCTTGGGAGACCTGTTACTGCATCAAATAGTCTTATTACCACTGAGATAAAGATAAATATAGATTCTCAAATTATAATAATAGAACCTTATTCAGGTGGAATTTATGAACAGTAAAAGGGGTTTTACTTTAATAGAAATGATACTTTTTATTGTTGTTTTTTCATTGGGGATATTTGGTGTATTAACTCTTTACTACAATACATTGGGAAGGACAAGTGATCCTGTAATACAAAATAGAGCAATTAAAGTTTTACAATCTGTAATGGAAGTTGTTTACAGTAAAAAGTGGGATGAGAATACTCCAAATGGTGGTTGTGAGAATATTTTAACTGAGTGTAATCCAGTGTTGTCTAATATAGGTCCAGAAGCTGGAGAGACATCAATAGATGACTTTGATGATGTTGATGATTTTGTAAACAGTGGCAATGCATATGTAAAAACAGGTACATGGAAAAGCAGTGATTTTGGGCTGACAGATGGATTTGATATTAAAATTATAGTTAGTTATGCTAAAGTTGTTGGTAACAAAGTTTTTGAAAATATTTCTTCAAAAACAAATTATAAATTAATCCAAATATTTGTTACTGGTCAAGGATTAAAAGATAGTTACAAATTAATTGCTGTTAAAGCAAATTTTTAGAAGGTATTAAAAAGTGAAAAAAGGTTTTACATTGGTAGAATTAATTATTGTAATAGTTATTTTTGCAATAGTGTCTGGAATAGGTGTAAATATTATTTATAATGTTTTTTATGGATATTCCGATACAAAAGTAAAAACATTACTTTACAATGAAATTAATTTTACAATTGAAAGGATGGATAAAGAATTGCACAATGCTGTACCTAATTCAATAAGAACAGAAAATAATTTGTTGCAATATTTGCTTTTTTCAAAAAGTTTTTTTTATGAAAGAGCAGGCTCCAATGCAATTAATGTATATGATAACCTCAGTAATTTAAACTTAGAAGGGAAAAAGATAGCAATATATATTTTGTCGTATTCAGATATTTTTACTTCAAATTATAATTCTCAGAAACTTTATACAATTAGAAGCATTACAAAAAATTCTAATAGCTGGACTTTGACATTTGATAAAGCAATTTTAGAAGATTCACCATACAATAGATGCTATCTTGTTGATACTCCTGTTACTATTTACCAATATGAAGATAAATTAACTCGTTGTTTTGGCTATGAAATAGATAATTCAAATGGTGAAGATTCAGGTACATGCAATATTATGACAAATTTTGTGGATAATGTTTCTTTTCAATATTTTCCTGGTACAATAAAGAGAGATGGAATATTGAAAATTGCATTAACATTAAAAAAAAACGATGTTACATTGAAATATAAACATGAGGTGCATTTTAGAAATGTTCCATAAATTATCAGGATGTAAAAGGGGATTTATGCTGGCTTATGCATTGATTTTAATGGTTATATTTAGCGCTCTTGGTGTTTCAATTGTCTCTATGTTGAGTACATCGTCAATTACTTCTTCTGAAAATTTACTCTCATTGCAATGTTTATTTGTAGCAGAAAGTGGTGCTGAAATTAGAATAAGAGAGGCTCTTGAAGGGGATATTTCAAATGGAAGCAGGATTTATACTTTTAATGATGCAAAGAACTACAAAGCTGAGGTAAATTTTAAAAAAATTGCAGATACACCAGATGGTAAAGAGATTTTTTCTATTTATTCAACAGGTAGTATTTTTAATGTAAAAAGGAGAATTTTTTTAAAATTCTGGAGATAATTTTTAGATATGATGATGAATATTTTAAACAAACCATTAAAAAATATTAGTAAAAAAAGGAGCATTCGAAAGTCTGACACTGATAATTTGCAATATTTTAGGTTTGGCTTTTACATAATTATAATATTTTTTGCAATATTATTACTTGTTTTTGGAGTAAATTATTATATCTTTTTTAAAACAGGCCAAAATATGACAAATTTTAACATCCACCAGTATGAAAAGATTTATTATAATACTTTAAATAAATTTAAAAAGAGTGAAAGCTCAGATATTAATGAAATAAAGTTAAAATATTATCTTATAATGAATAATTTTAATGAGTTGAGCAATTTTTTAAATAAAATGAAAAATAAAAAGATATATTTAAAATATTTTGGAATCCTTTGTTATAAAAAGAAATTGTATAATCAAGCAATTAAAAATCTTTCTCTTTATCTAAAAAAATATAAGTATGATAGAGATGTTATATCATACCTTGCCAATGCTTATTATGAGAAAGGTGATTATTCCAAAGCAATCACTATTTATAATAAAATTAAAGATGATAACTTTGAGACAGCATATAACAGAGCAATTATTTTTGAAAATATAGGAGATATAAAAGATTCATTGAAATATTATAGAAAATCATTCAATCTTGTTAAAGATCCTTTATTAAAAAAAAGAATTTACAATAAAATATATTTAATTGAGAGCTATGAGACAAAACAAAATTAATACCATTATTTTAAGTGATTCAGAGATTAATCACATTATTTATACGGTAAAGAAAAATGAAGTGATTATAGAGGATTGTTCTAAATTTTTTATAAATATTTTTGACAAAACAAGTATTAACAATGCATTAAAGGAAATCTCTCAGAAAGTAAAAAATTATAAACTAACCAAATTAAATATTATAAATGACAATGTTTTAAAATATCAATTTATAATAGAGCAAAATGAGGTGGCAAATTTAAAACTGGAAGTTTTAAATAGATTCAGGACAACTTTTGATATTTCTTTAAATGAATATTATATTGATTTTGAAACATATAACTTTAAAGAGAAAATAATAGTTTTCATAGCTGGAGTTAATAAAATTTTTCTTGATTCAATTCTTAGAAACTTTAAATCACTTAAATATAAACTTCTATTTTTAGAAGTTGATATTATTGCTTTAAAAAGGCTTGTAAATTCAAAATTTAAAGACCAGATAGTAATGAATATTCATTTGCGTGATGATAAAACAATTTTTATAGTAATGTATAATGAACTTCTCTTTACATTTAGAGAATTGAATTTTGGTTTTAAAAATATTTTAAACTTTCTATATGAAAAGAGCAAAATTGATGAGTCAAAAATTTTAGAAAATTTAAACTTTGAAAATTTTCCATTAACAGAAGCTCTTGATAAATTTACCATAGAGTTACAGAGAACAATAGATTTTTACAATGCACAATTTAGAAATAAACCAATTTCAAAAATTATTATTACTGGAAAATTTTTGAACATAAAGGGAATAGAAAATTATTTATCTCAATTATTTATGATTGACTCTGAAACATTCAATGGTTTAAAGCAATTTGTTTTAAATACCGATGTTGAAAAAGTAGAGCAACTTACATATTTACAAGAAATTCTTGGAACGTCGTTGAGGGAAGTATGAGAAAGAAAGAATTAAACCTTTTGCCAGATAATGTAATATTTGATGTGAATAGGCATTTTCTTATAAAAAGGTTATTAATTGTACTAATTTTTAATATTATTTTTTTACTGTTGGTTACTTTTAATTTTACATTAGAAAAAAGTTTTTTAAATGATAAATTATCAGAGCAAAGGGAGAAACTAAAGAAAATTTCTATTCTTGTGCATAACTTTAAAACATTTCATAACCAATATAAAGAACTTTTAAAAAAATTAAATTACCTTAATAAGAAAAAGGAGCTTTACTATATTAGCAATAGTAGCAAATATTCATCATTTTTATCTTTTATGGTTCTTGCAAATAATATAGCTAAAGGGATTAGAATTACTTATTTAGATTATGCAAATGGTAAATTTATAATAAAAGGTAAAGCAGTTTCAGCAGATGCTTTTTACCATTTTTATACAAATTTAAATGATAACAATTTAATTAAAAAAGTTACTTTTTATTATTTGGAGCAAAAAGATAAATTAAAAAACTTTGATTTTAAAATCAGTTTATCTTTAAAGGAAATAGCATGACAGGCTTTTTTTCAAACATGAAATTATCACATATAATTATTGTCTTTATCTTAATAGTTGCAGGTATAAATTTTACTTTTTATAACCATATATATAAAAATTTTGATTATCAAATCTCAAGAGAAAAAGCAGAGCTTGTTAAAATGAATAGAAAAATAAAGATGTTAATACATGAATTTAATAAGCATAAAAATATTTTAACAAAAATTCAACTAATAAAAGACAAAATAATGGAAACAAAATATGAGATTGGGTATTTAAAAACAAAAAACAAATCAAGAAGAGATATTATTACCTCAGTTAGAGAGATTCTATTGAAAAGCAATGTGAATCTTACTAAAATGGAGCTTATTTCAGAACAGTATGAAAAAAAGAGAGGAAAAGTATTGTTAAAATTTGAAGGTGATGCAACCTTAAAAAATTTTATTTCACTGCTCGATATTATTGAAAATAGACAAGATTTTCTAACAATAGAAAGTTATAACATTAAAAATATTAAAAAAAATATAGATGTTTTTAAAATTGAAATGATTTTCAAATTTGTTTATATTATATCTTAAGAGAGTTTAGATATGAAGATTTGTTTAAAAGTGTTTTGTATTTTAATTTTAATTGTTAGTTCCAATATTTATGGGTTTAGCATAATAGAAAGGTTAAATATGCCAGCAAATAAAAAGTATATTAACTATTTTAATATAAGTTTTAATTTAATTAAAGAGAAGCATATAGAAAATGTAGTTAAAATCGAACCAAAAGTTAATGTTGCAGAGTTATTAAAATTAACTGCTATTTTCAAAATAGATAAAAAGTTTTTTGCAATTCTCAATGGAGATACTTATTCCAAAGGTGCTAAAATTGGTAATTATAAAGTATTGTCAATAGATTTGCAAAAAGTTGTTTTGCAAAATTTAATAAATAAAGGAAAGGTAGTGTTGAAAATTGAAAACTAAAATCTTTATACTATTTTTTATCTTTTTATTTTCATTAAATTTATGGGGAAATTCTGTAAACAATAAAAGAATTTCTCTAAATTTAAAGAATGTGGATATTCATGATATAATAATCAATCTTGCAAGATATTTAAAGAAGAATGTTGTGATTCCTCCTTCTGTTTCTGGAAAAGTAACAATTTACCTTGATAATGTGACCTTTGAAGATGCTTTAAAAGTAATTACAAATATTTCAGGGTATGCTTATTATTGCAAGGATAACATTATATTTATTGATAAAAAGGAAAATGTTGAAAAAATTAAGGGAAAAGAGAATATAAAGAGCAAAATATTTTATTTAAACTTTTCAAAAGCAGAGGATATTAAAGAGCAGGTTCAAAACTTACTTTCAAAAGATGGTAAAGTTATAGTAGATACAAGGACAAACAGCCTTCTTGTCCAGGATTTTATTGGTAATATTTCAAAAATAGAAAATTTTATAAAAAATGTAGATAAACCTACAAAACAGGTAATGATTGAAGCAAAAATTGTTGTTATGAATAGTGATGCGTCAAAAGAATTAGGAATCCAGTGGGGTGGTTCTTATGTTGATAGATTAGGTTCCAGTAATTTTTTCTATGGAATAAAAGGAGGGACAAGTTATACTTCTAATACTGAAACAGGTGAAACTACAACTACAACAACTACACCTTCTATAAATTCAGAATTCCCAGGTGCTGGTTCAATAACCAATGCTATACCTTCTGGTGTTTCTTCAACATCTAATTTGCAAGAAGTTTCAATTCCCTCTGATTATATTGTAAATCTACCAACAATTTCAGCACCAGCTGGTGGGATTGGTTTGATTTTTGGGAAATGGGGTTTTTATAATATTGCGTTTAAGCTTACAGCTTTGAAATCAAAAAATCTTGCCAAAGTAATTTCAAGCCCAAAAGTTCTTGTTCTTAATAATGAAAAGGCAAGCATTGGGCAAGGTGTTGAGATTCCATACAAATCTGTTAGTGATGCTGGTACTGAAACTCAATTTAAAGATGCGAAATTAAAACTTGAAGTTACTCCTCATATTTCTGCAAATGGTATTATTTCTATTGAAGTGCATTTAACCAAAGATAGTGTTGGTAAAATTACTGTTAATGGTGAGCCATCAATTAACACACAGGAGATAACAACAAAATTGCTTGTTAAAGATGGTGAAACAGCGGTTATTGGTGGAATATTGGAGAATTTTAATTCTAAAAGTGAAACAAAAGTACCATTGTTTGGAGATATACCGATTTTTGGTGGTCTCTTTAGAAATAAAATCAATCAAAGATCAAATGGTGAACTTTTAATATTTATTACACCTAAGATTGTTAAATAGATAATAATTGTGAAGTATTTTTATGATATATTTTTAAAAAGTTTCTTTAAGAAAATTTGGTACTGATTAATAACTTTATTTTAATCGAAAAATTGTATTTCCCATTAATTTAAATGGTAAAAAAATAGCCTCTCTTACTATCTCAGAGCTCATTTTTGAGCCACCAGTTTCCCTTTCGTAAAAAATAATCGGTATCTCTGCAATCTTAAGATTATTTTTATAAGCATGATAAACCATTTCTATCTGAAAAGCGTAACCATTAGAATTTATATTTTCGAGATCTATTTTTTCAAGGGCATATTTAGTATAACATCTGTAACCACTTGTTAGGTCTGTAAATTGTTTTAAGTTAAGTAAAGTTGATGCGTAAAAATTGCCAAATTTGGAAAGCAGTAATCTTTTAAAATCCCATCCAACAACGCTAATTGTACCATTTAAATATCTTGACCCTACAACAACATCAAAACCATCGTCTATTTTTTTTATAAAATTGGGAATTTCAGCAGGGTCATGGCTTAAATCAGCATCAATTTCAAAAAAGATTTCATAACCTCTATTAAGTCCCCACTTAAAACCTTCTTTGTAGGCTGTACCAAGACCTAATTTTGATGGTCTTTCTATTAAGTTGACTCTATTACTTTTTGATAAAATTTTTTTTATTTTTTCCTTAGTTCCATCAGTTGAGTTATCATCAACTATAAGAATTTCAACAAAGTTATGTTTTAAAATTAAATTTAGTATTTTTTCAATATTTTCTGCTTCATTATACGTAGGTAATATTATAAGAGTCTTCATAAAATGACCCATAACTTTATAAATTAATTTTTTCAACTATATATTTAAGTTAAATACAGAGTTATTAACCATAATAAAAAAGTAGAAATATTAAGTAAAATTAAGTAGAAAAGTTTGATACTTTTTAAATTAAAAATTAATAAAAGTACAGAAAATATCCATAATAAAAAGAATATACAACTAATAAAGCTCCAGAAGGTAGATACCTCACTGTTAAAAGAATTTAAATTTTCTAACTCCTTCTTAAAACAAGTGTTGTAATTATTACACTTTAATTTTTTTTGAAGAATTAATGTTTTAATATTAGCGATTTTATAATTTAATTCTTTAATCAAATTTTTATTTGGAGTGTAAAAGCTTCTTGCTTGTAAAAAAGCACTTCTCAAATTTTCAAATGCATATAGAGCTTCTTTATATTTCCCCTTTTTTTCAAAATTTTCTCCAATTTTTAATAAGTTTAAAGTGGCTTTTTTTACAATAGGAGAGAATGGTAAATATTGATTTATTGCTAATTCGTAATAATCAATTGCTATTAATATTTTATTCTCATTAAAGTATTTTTCAGCTTCATTGTAGAAACGAAGTTCATCAAAAAATACTCTTGCAATCAAAATTAAAAGAATTAAAATTAATATTTTAATGAGTTTTAACATAGATGTATAAATTTTCAATGTCATTCCATTTCAAAATTTTTGAACGAGTAATTAATGGCATAAAATTATCTTTCAAAGCCATTTCTATACATAATTTATACGAAAAATAGTCATCAGTGTAATGTTGTAAACATGGAACCGGGTCTAAAAATTTAAAAAATTTGAAATGACTATTTGTTACCATAATTTTCCTATTTTTATCATTAAAAAAATCTTCAATTTTTTCATTAATACAATAATCTGGAGAAAATTTGTATAGAGGGGCTTCTATTTTTTCCTTTAGCATATATAAAAGTCCATCTCTTTCAATACTAAATTTGTCCTTAAATTTAAAATTTGAAAAATTATTAATTGCATTTGAGTATATTTTTACATTTGAATTTAAAATAGTTTGAAAAAAAAAGTCAGAATCAAAACTTTTATAGTAATATTTTTTTTTATTAATAGTTATTCTTGAAATAATACAATTTTCAGATGAGATATTTTTTAAAATAACATTTATAACATCTCTTCGAAAATTTGCTATATTTTCAAGATAAAATCTTTCAAATGTAGGTATATCCCCTATGGTTATGTAAAAAGAATTTATTGGTAGTTGAAAATTAATATTTTTACCATGCTCATAGTCTACCAAATTAGTTGCCCATAAACTGTCATAAAACCTTTCTGGGAATAAAATTAAAGGAAAAAATATAATAAGGTATTTAATCTTGTTTAAAAAATAGAATTTTTTATATATATAGATTAAACCTATTCCAGCCAGAATTACAATGAGAGTGTTTCCTGGTAAAAAATATTGATGAGCGTATACATATAAGCTTAAATCAGAGGTATCTCTAAATGTCATAATAGTAAGACCTATGGTATAAATAAAAAGGGAACAGAGCATAAAAAGAAAAATAGCATATTTTTTACTTTTTATAAGGAAGTAGATTGCAAATATTATTAAAATGAGTAGTATAAGTATGTGTGGAAAATTAGTTTTCAAAATTAGATAATAATTTTTAAATGCATTAGTGAAAAATTTAAAATCTAATAATTTTTCCATATATGAAGTAGAGCTAATATTTCCATAAACTTTTCGTAATAAATATAGATTAAAAATGTCTTTTAAATTATTTATTTGAACAAATTTAAAATAAAATTTTTTAAAACTAACTGTATAAATATAAGAGTTTATGAGAAATCCATAAATTAGAAAAAAGGAGCCTATGAAAATATCTTTTATTTTACCTCTGTATTTGAATAAAATAATGAGAAATGGAATTGACAATAGTAGAGCTGTGTGATGATTGCCAGTTGTAATTCCAAAAATAAAAAATATTAAAAACAATATTTTTCTATTGTAAGATTTTATTAATTTTAAAGATAGATATATTAAAGTTAAAATAATAAAAAGATTTAAAGTATAGAATTTTACCAATAAAGATTGATTAAAATAACTATATGAAAAAGCAATAGAGATAATGGCAAATAAAGAAAGATTACTTTTTTCATCTGTAATTTCAGTTAAAATTAGATACACAAAATATAATGATATAACAGAAAAAATAGCAGTAAAAAGAGAACATTTAAAAGGAATGCTGCCAATTGGTAAAATAGTAATAAATAGCTTCATTAAAATCAGATAAAGAGGGTAACCAGAAGGATGAGCTAATCCAAGCAGGTATGACGCAGTAATTAATTCTCCACAATCTCCTGTTGTAATGTTAGGTGGAAGAAAAAGTATGTAGATTATAAAAATAGCCAAAAAAAAAGAGGGATGGACTCCCTCTTTTTTTAAATATTTTTCCATATTCTAATATGAGCATGAAACTTCTTGGTTAGTAACAGAGCAGGTAACTGCTACACCACTAACAGTAATAGTTGTACTTGAAACATCAGCAACTTTCTCTTGAGATGCATTCATTGTAAGAGTTATAGTATTACTACTTTTAGGAATAGAACATGTCCAAGTGGTTTGTGTTGAATTATCAGCATAAGTTGCAACAAGTTCACTAATACAACTTGAAATTGCACTTTGTGCTGAAGCAGCAGCAGCTTTCTTTTTATACTTTGTGAACTGTGGAATAGCAATAGCAGCTAAAATACCAATAATAGCAACAACAATCAATAATTCAATTAAGGTAAAACCTTTTTTCTCTTTCATTTTTTTTCTAAGGCTTAAAATCATGTTTCCCTCCTTTTAATAATTTTTAATTTTATAAATAAAAATGTTACAAATGAATGTAATTGTAATTACAAATTAAAAAAAATTAATTTAAAATATATTCTCCTGTTTAAAACATAATTTGGGAAAAATCAAGTTAAATTTTTCTTTTTTTGTTTATGAATTAAACAAATCCTTATAAATATCCCTTAATTCTCTTTTTAAAATTTTTCCTGTTGGAGATTTGGGCAATGCCTCAATAAAAATAACCTTTTTAGGAACTTTAAATGGTGCAAGATTTTTTTTGCAAATTTCAATTATTTCATCTTCTGTAATTTTTTCTCCTTTTCTTGGAACCACAATAGCTGTTACTGCCTCAACCCACTTAGGATGACTAACACCAACTACAGCAACTTCTTCAACTCTTTTGTCGAGGTATATTGCTTCTTCAACTTCTCTACTTGAAACATTTTCACCACCAGTTTTAACCATATCTTTTTTTCTATCAACAACTGTAATGAAACCCTCTTCGTCAAGAACACCCAGATCACCAGAGTGGAACCATCCACCTCGCATTGCCTCTTCTGTTTTTTCAAAATCTTTAAAATACATAATCATTGTATGAGGACCTTTGCCAGTAATTTCTCCAATAATCCCAGCTTCATTAATGGTATTGCCACTGTCATCTTCCAATCTTGTCTGCATATTAAGAACACCTTTCCCAACAGAACCAAGTTTGGTAAGTGCGTATTCTGATTTGAGAATAGTGTGAAGTGGAGCAAGCTCTGTTTGTCCATATGCATTGTATAGTTTACTTCCTTGAAATTTTTCAAGTAGCTCTTTAATTATTTCAGTAGGCATAATTGCAGCACCATAATATAATTTTTTCAAGGTGGATAGATTATATTTACTAAAAGAAGGGTGCCTTAAAATCCCAATCCATACTGTAGGTGGAGCAAAAAACATAGTGGCTTTCCATTTATCAATATTGGATAGAATCTCTTCAATATCCGGTCTGATTAAAATATTTGTACCACCAATATAGAAAATAGGTGTTAAAAATGCATCCCTTTGAGCGCAATGATAAATAGGTAACGCATTTACACAAACATCATTATTATCAAAACCACCATCTATTATCATACTAATATACTGAGAAATTAAAGCCTGATGGTTAATTATAACTCCTTTTGGCTTTGATTCTGTCCCACTTGTGTAGGTCATTTGACATGGGTCTTCAATTCTAACAATAACATCTGGCTCATTTTCTGGAAAAGGCTTATACCATGTGTCAAAATCAATAAAGGTATCATCAGGGGCTCTTTCTCCAATCCCCTGATTTGACCAGATAAATTTTTCAACACTATTCATATTAGATAAAACATCTTTTACCTGAGGATAAAGCTCATCTTCAATTATGAAAATTTTACTTTCAGAATGGTTAATGCAATATTCTATCTCGGGGCCATTTAAAAGATAGTTAATAGCGAGATATATTGCTCCAATTTTAGAGCATGCGAACCATGTTAAAACATGGTGTAAGGTATTGTGTGCAAGGATTGCTACTCTATCATATTTTTTAATACCTAAATCGAGTAGTGCATTTGCAACTTTGTTAATCTCAGCATCTAACTGATTGTATGTAAAATCAGTCCCTCTGAAAGATAATGCTATTTTATCTGGATACCTGTAACCACTTCTTTTAAATATATCTCCTATTATCCATCTGTTAATTTTGTTATATCTATTAAGCAAAGCTTCTATATTCTCTCTATTAATTTTGTTAAAACATTTTTCTATGTTTTGATTATTTGCCATTTTGTACCTCCTTGATAATTTAATATTTAAAAATAAACAATGTTTTATTCATATTTGATAAACTCTTTTTTGTCAAGTAAAAAGCAGAAATTATAAAAAATTATTGACTAATTTAGTTATTTATTTTATGTTCGGAAAGTTTTTTGAAAAGGGGAGGAGTATGGCTGAATTAATTCTTATCTTTATAAGTGCAGTTTTTGTTAATAACTTTATCCTTTCAAGATTTCTTGGTATTTGTCCATTTCTTGGTGTTTCGAAAAAAGTAGAAACAGCGGTTGGAATGAGCATGGCTGTTATTTTTGTAATGACAGTGGCATCTGTTATTACCTGGATACTTCAGTATGCTGTTTTAAATCCTCTTCATTTACAATATCTTCAAACAATAGTTTTTATCCTTGTAATTGCAGCACTTGTTCAGTTTGTGGAAATGGTTGTGCAGAAAACAAGTCCAGCTTTATATCAAGCTCTTGGAATTTTTTTACCTCTTATTACAACAAATTGTGCTGTTCTTGGTGCTGCTGTGCTTAATATTCAGAAAAATTACAATTTTATAGAAATGCTTGTTTTTAGTATAGGCTCAGCTGTTGGTTTTGGTGTTGCACTTACTATTTTTGCAGGTTTAAGGGAGAAAATGGAATTAGCTGATATTCCAAAAGTTTTTAAAGGCACAGCAATTTCATTAATAACAGCAGGAATCTTATCATTAGCTTTTATGGGTTTTTCTGGATTAGTGAAAATATAACCTTAATTATACGGGGGAATTATGGTTTATGCAATATTTTGTTTAGGATTGCTTGGGGTTATTGCAAGTTTTGGTCTTGGTGTTGCTTCTAAAGTATTTGCAGTTGAAACAGATCCTAAAATTGAGGAAGTAAATGAAGCTTTACCACAGGCAAATTGCGGTGGATGTGGTTTTGCAGGATGTATTAACTTTGCAGAAGCTGTGGTTAAAGGTGAAGCAGAACCAAATGGATGTGTTGCTGCTGATGAAGCGACTATTGTAAATGTTGCTAAAATTTTGGGCAAAACTGTTTCCATTGGTGTTAGAAAAGTTGCATTTGTTAAATGTAAAGGTAGTAAAGATATTGTTGTAAAAAAATTTGAATATAATGGGTTTAATGATTGTAGAGGGGCGCAAATTATTGGTGGTGGATATAAAGGTTGTAGTTATGGATGTTTTGGACTTGGTACCTGTGAAAAAGTATGCCCTTTTGATGCAATTAAAATAGATGAGTCTGGACTTCCAGTTGTTGATGAGACTAAATGTACTGGATGTGGTAATTGTGTAAAGGTTTGTCCAAGGAATTTAATAGAGCTTGTGCCGGTAAATAAAAAAGTTAGAATATTATGCTCATCAAAAGAAACAGGTGCAAAGGTTAAAAAGGTTTGCTCTGTTGGATGTATCAGCTGTGGTAAATGTGAACGTGTTTGCCCTGTGAATGCAATTAAAGTTGTTGATAACATTGCTGTTATAGATTTTGATAAATGTATTAACTGCGGTTTGTGCAGCAAGAACTGCCCTGTTGGCGTTATTGTTGATTTTAATGACAAAGATAAGCCTAAATCAATGATTGATAAAGATAAATGTATTGGATGTGGTAAATGTAAGAAAGTTTGCCCTGTTAATGCAATTAGTGGTAATTTGAAAGAAGTGCACGTTGTAAACAGGGAAAAATGCCTTGGCTGTGGGCTTTGTAAACAAAATTGCCCAAAAGAAGCAATTACTTTACAGTAAAAAAACAGGAGAGCTTTGCATGGCTATTGAAATTTTTGAATTTAAAGGTGGTGTTCATCCAGAAGATAAAAAAGAGCTTAGTAAAAATAGTAGAATAGAGCAACTTGATGCTCCAGAAATAGTTAGAATCCCTCTTTCTCAGCATATTGGAGCACCAGCAAAAGCAGTTGTTAAAGAAGGTGATTATATACTTGTTGGTCAGGTTGTTGGTGAAGCAGGAGGTTTTGTGTCAGCACCGGTGCATAGCTCTGTATCTGGCACAGTTAGAAAGATTTCAACCTTTATTTCTGCTCCTTTTGGTGTACCTTCTTTAATGGTAGAGATTGAAAATGATGGTCAGTACAGGAGTGTTGACTTTGTTGAACATGAGAATTATCTTGATTTAGAACCAAAAGAGCTTTTGAAGATAATTCAAAATGCTGGAATAGTTGGAATGGGAGGAGCTACTTTTCCCACTCATGTTAAGTTAAGTCCACCTCCTGATTTTAAAATAGATACATTTATTGTTAATGGTGTGGAGTGTGAGCTTTATTTAACTGCTGATTATAGATTAATGCTTGAAGAGCCAGAAAAAATAATAGAAGGTGCTAAAATTGTAATGAAGATTCTTGGTGTTGATTCAGGTATTATTGCAATTGAGGGCAATAAGCCTGATTGTATTGAGCGAATAGGTCGAATGGTGGAGAATGAACCAATTGAAGTAGTTGAGCTTCCTGTTAAGTATCCTCAAGGTGGAGAAAAGCAACTTATTAAAGCTATTACAAATAGGGAAGTGCCTTCTGGTGGACTTCCAATGCATGTAGGTGCAGTGGTACAAAATGCTGGTACTGTGGCAGCTATTTATGAGGCTGTTAGATTTGGAAAACCATTAATTGAAAGAATAACAACAGTTTCAGGAGAAGCAATCAAAAAACCAAAAAATTTTAAAGTAAAAATAGGAACTTTAGCTTCGCATTTGATTTCAAATTGTGAAGGATTTAAAAAGCCACCAAAAAAGATAATATTTGGTGGACCTATGACAGGTTTTGCGCAATATACCTTAGATATCCCGGTTACAAAAGGCACATCTGGAATACTTGCTTTTACTGATGACATTGTAAAAGAGTATGAATACACAGCCTGTATTAGCTGTGGTTCTTGTGTGAGGGCATGTCCAGCTAATCTTGTTCCAAGTTTTATGAGTATATTAATAGAAAAAGGTTTATTTGAGGAGGCAGATAATAATGATGTTCTTGATTGTATAGAGTGTGGTTGTTGCTCATATGTTTGCCCGGCACATAGGCCACTTGTGCATATGTTTAAGCTTGGTAAAGCTAAAGCTATGGAGATTAGGAGAGCAAAGCAGAATAAATAAATTTCCAAAAATAAAAGGAGTTGGAATGGAGAAAAAGCTATTATTAACTTCTTCACCTCATGTTCATTGTGGAGAAAGTATTCCAATAATAATGTACAATGTTATCATTGCACTACTGCCGGCAACACTTGTAGGCTTTTATGTTTTTGGTTTTCCTGCAATTAAAGTAGTTGTTTTATGTTGTGTGTTTTCTATGGCAATTGAATATGGCTGGCAGAAGTTGTTTAAGCAAAAAATTTCTGTTTTTGATGGTAGCGCACTTGTTACAGGATTGTTGCTCGGTCTTAATTTACCTGCTGCTTCACCCTGGTGGGTTGCATTGGTTGGTAGTTTTGTTGCAATTGTAATAGCCAAGCAGGTTTTTGGTGGGCTTGGACATAATCTTTTTAATCCAGCTCTTGTAGCAAGGGTGTTTCTACTTATTTCATTTCCAGTTCAAATGACCAAATGGATGAAACCTGTTCTTGCAGGGAGTTTTTGGCATCCAGATATTGTTACAGAGGCAACACCTCTTGGTCTTGTTAAAGAAGAGGTTATGCTGCATGGTAAAATTATACACGCAAAAGCTTACTCTATTTTTGATTTACTTATTGGTAATACAGGTGGTTGTATTGGTGAAGTTTCAGCACTTGCATTAATAGCAGGTGGTTTATATTTGATTTACAGAGGTTATGTAAGGTGGCATATACCGGTATCTTTTATAGCAACTGTTTTTCTTGTTACAGGAATTATGTGGGCAATTAATCCACAGGTTTATATAAATCCAATTTATCATATTTTATCAGGAGGCTTAATGCTTGGTGCTTTTTTTATGGCTACAGATATGGTTACATCACCTATTACAGAGAAAGGTATGATAATCTTTGGTATAGGTTGTGGTTTATTAACTGCTGTAATAAGGTTGTGGGGTGGATATCCAGAAGGTGTTTCATTTGCAATATTATTGATGAACTCTGTAACACCTCTAATTGATAAATATGTTAGACCTAAAAAGTTTGGTTTTAAGCCAACCAACTAAATTTTAAGGAGTTTTTCGTATGAAGCAAGACAATACATTGAAATTAGTTAAGGTGCTAACTTTGATTTGTGTTATTTCAGCATTTTCTCTTGCTCTAATATATAATATTACAAAAGAGCCTATAGCAAAGCAGAAAAGGTTAGAAATGATAAGGGCTATTAAATCAGTGCTTCCACCCTGTAGTGTAAATGACCCACTTAAAGATAAAATTACAATTAATAAAAAAGATATATTTATTGGAAAAAATAAAAATGGCAAAATCTGCGGAGTTGCTTTTAAGGTTTATTCTAATGAAGGTTATGGTGGTACAATAGAAATTATGCTTGGTATAAAAACAAAAAATGATTCAATTAATGGGATAGAAATTTTATCAATGTCAGAGACCCCAGGCCTTGGTGCTAAAATTACTGAAAAGTGGTTTAAAGATCAGTTTAAAAATAGAAATTTGAAAAATACTGTGTGGAAAGTGAAAAAAGATGGTGGTGATATTGACCAAATTTCTGGTGCCACAATATCTCCAAGGGCTGTTACCAAAGCTGTTTACAATGGATTGAAATTTTATGCTAAAAATAAAAATAAAATTTTAAAAAAATAATCAGTTTGTTATTTCAGGAGGATATATATGGAATACAAAAGAGAGTTTACCAAAGGGTTGTGGGATTTAAATCCTACTTTTAAACTTGTTCTTGGAATGTGTCCCACCCTTGCTGTTACAACAGCTGCTATTAATGGCATTGGTATGGGGTTAGCCACAACTTTTGTTCTTGTATGCTCAAATATAGTTATCTCATTAGTTAGAAATTTTATACCTAAAAAAGTCAGGATACCAGCTTTTATTGTTATTATAGCATCATTTGTTACTATTATAGATT
The DNA here is from genome assembly GCA_964543655.1 of uncultured bacterium. GTDB lineage: Bacteria > DYJV01 > DYJV01 > DYJV01 > DYJV01 > CAZBLP01. Next base: position 11,933 of record CAZIZE010000028.1, on the reverse strand, counting down.
TGATTATGGCAGGATATTTTTATGAATTGCATAAAGAATTGGGATTATTTATTCCTCTTATTGTTGTGAACTGTATTATTCTTGGAAGAGCTGAAGCTTTTGCTTCAAAAAACAATTTAATAGCATCTTTTTTTGATGGACTTGGTATAGGAATAGGCTTTACCATATCTCTTACAGTTCTTGGAGCAATTAGAGAAATTCTTGGAAATGGAACATTATTTGGTGCACATGTTATGGCATATAACTATGTTCCAATAATAGTGTTTATTTTGCCACCAGGTGCATTTATAACTCTTGGATTCTTAATGGCTCTTATGAATAAAATAGAATCATCAAGAAAATAAAACATCTTTTGTTTTATAACTATTTTAAATTACGTTTATATTTTGATTTGAATTGTATAATTTATTTTGTATTTTTTAATTATTTTTTCCTTGACAACAGTTAAAATATAATTTATAGGCATGCAGCTCATTTGTAATAATAATTCACAAGCAGAGGTGAAAAATGACTCCATCAATTAATTCATATCTTGGAAGTTACACATCTATTTTGCTTTTTTTAATACTTGGTGCTGTAGTAGCGATTATTATGGTGCTTTTTTCTGCTATTTTAGGTCCAAGAAGACACAACCCATACAAAGATGAGCCTTATGAAAGTGGATTACCCACTCAGGGTCCTACCTGGTATTCTTTTGATGTTAAATACTATATTTTTGCACTACTTTTTCTTTTGTTTGATCTTGAATGTGTTTTTATGTATCCCTGGGCTGTTTATTTTAAACAGTTAGGTTCTTTTGGGTTGGTTGAAATGTTTATTTTTATGTTTATTTTATTAGTTGGTTTTATCTATGTATGGAAAAAAGGAGCACTGGAATGGGAATAGAATATTTATTACCAGAAGGTTCAATTGTTACCACAACATTGGAAAAAATAGTTAACTGGGGTAGAAGAAATTCAGTTTGGCCATGTACATTTGGTCTTGCTTGCTGTGCTATTGAGATGATGGCAACAAGTCTTGCTCATTACGATATTGCGAGGTTTGGTTCAGAAGTTTTCAGGCCATCTCCACGTCAATCAGATCTTATGATAGTTGCCGGTACTCTTACCAAGAAAATGTCCCCAATGGTTAAAAGAATTTATGAGCAAATAGCTGACCCTAAATGGGTTATAGCTATGGGTGCATGTGCATCATGTGGTGGTATTTTTCAATCTTATGCAGTGGTGCAAGGTGTTGATCAGGTAATACCAGTTGACGTTTACTTGCCAGGCTGTCCTCCACGACCAGAGGGTTTGCTTGCAGCTATTATGAAAATTCAGGAAAAGATTGGTAAAGAAAGGATTCATGGAAGACCTGACATAATAACAGAGGAAGATATTAAAAAATATTGCAAAGAAAGAAATATAAAAATAGCAGGGTAGGGAAATGGCTAAAGCAAAAGATATTATCAAATTAATTCAAAAGAAATTTAAAAAGGATATTATTTCAGCAGAAGAATTTAGAGGAGAAGCAGTTGTAAAAGTAAAAAAAGAGAAGTTGCTAAACCTGTGCGAGTTTTTATATAAAGAGAAAAAATTGCTTTTTAACCTGCTTGTTGATGTAACTGCTGTTGACTTTTTACCATATGATAGAAAGCCTCGATTTGATGTTGTTTATATTTTGACTTCTATAGATAATGAACATAGAATGATTTTGAAAACAGAAGTTGATGAAGGGGAAAAAGTTCCTTCTGTTTATCATATCTGGAAATCAGCTAATTTCCCAGAAAGGGAAGTTTATGATATGTTTGGAATAGAGTTTGAAGGTCATCCAGATTTAAGAAGGTTGCTTATGTGGCCAGGGTATGAGTATCATCCTTTAAGAAAAGATTTTCCCACAAAAGGATACGATTTTGAGCAAACCTGGGATCCAGAAACAATAAAAGAAAATGTTATAAAATTTTAAATAAAGGAAGAAAAAATGGCAGCAGAAAGAACCTGGAAATTACACTTTGGTCCTCACCACCCATCTACACATGGTGTTTTAAGGATTGATTTGGAACTTGAAGGGGAAAAGGTTATAAAAGCTACCCCCATTATAGGTCAATTGCATAGAGGTATTGAAAAAATTGCTGAAGATTTTACTTTTCACCAGGCTATTCCTTTAACTGATAGATTGGATTATACAGCAGCATCTCTTAACAATCTTGGTTATGTACTTGCAGTTGAGAAACTCCTTGGTATTGAAGTTCCTAAAAGAGCGCAATATCTAAGAGTTATTATATCAGAATTATCAAGGATAATGGGACACCATCTCTGGATTGGTAGTGCTGCTCTTGACCTTGGTGCAATGACTGTTGTTTTTTACGCATTTTCAGATAGAGAAGTTATTATGGAGTGTATTGAGGAAGCAAGTGGCGGTAGATTAACTCCTACATATATGAGAATTGGTGGTGTTGCAAAAGATGTAACAGAGAAATTTGTTGAAAGAGTAAAATATTTTGTGGATATGTTCCCTGCAAAAATAGATGGTTATGAGACATTGCTTACTGATAACATTATTTGGCGTCAAAGAAATGAAAACCTGGCAGTTATTTCTTATGAAGAAGCAATTAACTTAGGACTTACTGGTGCAGTAGGAAGAGCTTCAGGTGTTAACTATGATGTTAGAAAAGCTTTTCCATATAGCAGTTATGAGGATTTTGATTTTCAAGTTCCTGTTGGTACCAGAGGAGATGCTTTTGATAGATATATGTGTAGAATAGAGGAGATGAGACAATCAGTTAAGATTATTAAGCAGGCAATAGAAAATCTGCCTGATGGTCCAGTAATGGCAGATATTCCTTATTTAAATCCACCTCAGGAAAAAGTAAGAACTGATATTGATGCTTTAATTAGAAGATTTAAATTTGTTTTATCAGGATTTAAAGCACCTAAAGGTGAAGTGTATCAAAGTGTGGAAGGTTCCAAGGGAGAGTTAGGATTTTATATTTACAGTGATGGTGGTGAAAAGCCATACAGGCTTAAAATAAAATCACCATGCTATATACATGTATCTGCTTTACCAGCAATGATAGAAGGCTACATGATTTCTGACATAATTACCGCAATAGGCGGATTAGATATAGTTTTAGGAGAAATAGATAGATAATCAATATAAACTTAAGGAGAACTATAAATGGCTAAAGTGCTATTTAGCAGCTGGACAGAAGAAGTAATTGATAATAGAGGCAAAGAACCTGTTGAAGTAGAAAACCTTAATCTACCTGATGAATTTAATGGGAAAAAAGTCAAAGCTTTTATGGGTTGGAATGGATTTATTATATCTGAGCCTGATATTAGTGTTGTTGAACTTTGTAAAACATATATGGAAGAAGCTCAAAAGCATTCATGTGGTAAATGTTTTTTATGTAGAATAGGTACCAAGGTTTTGGCTGATATTCTGAATAAAATTTATGAGGGTGAGGGGACAGAAAAAGACCTTGAGATAATTAAAAAATTAAGTATTTCAATTAAAGAAGGTTCAAGGTGTAATTTAGGTCAAACTGTTACGAAACCTATACTTGATGCACTTGAATATTTTGAAGAAGATTTTAAAAATGCTTTAAATGGGATAATTAAAAAAACAGAATTAGAATATATTTCACATTTAACAGCACCTTGTACTGATGCTTGCCCAATACATCTACCAATACCTCAATATGTTGAGGCAATTAGAGAAGGCAGATTTCAAGATTCTCTTGACTTAATACGTACAAGATTGCCGTTACCAGGAATTGTAGGTAGAGTTTGTGTTAAACCATGTGAAGAAAATTGTAGAAGAATGCTTCTTGATGGACCAATATCAATAAAGCATCTCAAAAGATTTGTTGCTGATTTTGAGTTGCAGAGGAAAGGGATTGCTAAGTTTGAACCTCAGGAAGAAGCTAAGAATAAAAAAGTTGCCATTATTGGAGCAGGCCCGGCAGGTCTAACTGCAGCTTATCATCTTGCTCTAAAAGGGTATAAAGTAAAAATTTTTGAAAGATTATCTGAGACAGGTGGAATGGCTGCTGTAGGTATTCCTGACTATAGATTGCCAAGAAACATTATCAAGGTTGAAACAGAAGCTATTCAATCTCTTGGAGTAGAGATTCAATATAATTGCTATGTAGGAAAAGATGTTAAATTACCAGATTTAGAAAAGGAATATGATGCTATTTTAATTGCAATTGGTGCTCATACAAGCTCACAGATGAGAGTAGAAGGTGAAGATGAAGGATACAAAGGTTATATACCAGGAGTAAAGTATCTACTGGATATAAATAATGGTTTTGATCCATATCCTGAGGGCAAAAGGGTTGTGGTTGTAGGTGGTGGAAATGTTGCAATGGATTGTGTAAGGTGCTCTTTAAGAATTGGTAAAGAGGAAGTTACCCTTGTTTATAGAAGGACAAGAAATGAAATGCCAGCAAATGTAGAAGAGATAGTAGAAGCAGAAGAGGAAGGTGTAAAGTTTTTATATCTTACAAATCCAACCAAGATTGTTGCTAAAGATGGCAAAGTTGTAGGTGTTGAACTTATTAAAATGGAGCTTGGTGAGCCAGATGAATCTGGGAGGAGAAGACCAGTACCAATTAAAGGTTCAGAATTTTTATATGAATGTGATATAGTAGTTCCTGCAATTGGACAGGCAATAGACCTTGGAGTTCTTGAGGGAGTTCAGGATATTGAGGTTACAAGGAAAGGGACATTTGTTGTTGATATAAACAACTACATGACAAGTAAAAAAGGAATATTTTCAGCAGGTGATGTTGTTACATCTCCAGATGCACTTATTAGAGCCTGTGCTGGTGCAAGAAGAGCTGCTGATAAAATAGATAAATACTTAAGAGGAGTTCCAGTAGAGAGAAGTATTGAAGAAAAGATGGAAGATTTTCTCTCTGAAGTGAAAGTATTTGATCCTTCTGAAGATATTGGCATTATAGGTGGCAGAGAGAGGGTTAAGATACATCATATGTCACCAGAAGAGAGGAAAAAGAGCTTTGTTGAATACACAGAAGGTTATTCAATTGTTGAAGCAAGAGCAGAGGCAGATAGATGCTTGAAATGTTACAGAGTTGCAATGGTTGGAATATAATATAATTTAAATAATTTTTAGGGGAAGATAGATGTCTGAAGATATTGTTAAATTAAAAATTGATGGTAAAGAAGTTGAAGTTCCAAGAGGTACCACAATTTTAAAGGCTGCAAGGGCAGCTGGTATTCGTATTCCAACTTTCTGTTACCATGATAGATTGACTCCTATTGGTTCATGTAGGCTATGTATAGTTGAGGTAAAAGGTTACGAGCATCCAGTTCCATCATGTATGACTCCTGTAGATGATGAAATTGAAGTTATTACTAACTCAGATACTCTGTATGAAATGCGTAGGGATGCGCTGAAATTGATTCTTTTAAATCACCCTCTTGACTGTCCTGTTTGTGATAAAGCAGGAGAATGTACTTTACAGGATCTTGTTTATGAATTTAACATTGAGCAGGTAGAATTTCAAGAAAAATTACCTGATAAAGGGATACTTGAATATGCTACTCCTTTTATCAGACAGTGGACTGACAGATGTGTAATGTGTCTGAGATGTATTACAGCATGTAGAGAAATTACAGGTAATCAAGCTATTGATATTGTGGGCAAAGGATGGGATGCAAAAGTTACAGTTGTTAAACCAGAGCTTTGTAAATCTTGTGGTGAATGCCTTGGTGTTTGCCCAACAGGAACTTTAACTGATAAATTAAATGAAGTTAAAGGTAGAAGGTGGTTTATTGAGAGAGTGAGAACCACATGCGCTTATTGTGGATGCGGTTGTCAGTTAGATTTAAATGTTTTTAATGGTAAAGTTATTAAAGTTACAAGTGAGCAGGGAGTTGGACCTAATGAAGGCTCACTTTGTATAAAAGGTAGATATGGTTGGGAATTTATCCACAGTGAGGATAGGTTAACAAAGCCTCTTATTAAAGAAAATGGTGAATTTAAAGAAACCACATGGGAAAAAGCTCTTGATTATGTTGCAGAGAAATTAAAAGAGATTAAAGAAAAACATGGACCAGATGCAATATATGGTCTAACTTCAGCAAGAGCCACAAATGAAGAGAATTATACATTTCAGAAATTTTTTAGAAGTGTTTTAGGTACCAACAATGTTGATCATTGTGCCCGTCTCTGACATAGCTCCACTGTAGCCGGTCTGGCTACTACACTTGGAAGCGGTGCAATGACAAATTCCATGAAAGATTGTACTATTGGCGCAGATGTAATCCTTGTTACTGGTTCAAACACATCAGAGTGCCATCCAATTATAGCAAACTATATTCGTGAAGCTGTAATGAAATATGGCTCTAAACTGATAGTTGTTGATCCAAAGAAAATAGATCTTGTTGATTATGCAGATGTATGGCTCCAACCAAAACCTGGAAATAATATAGCATGGATTAATGGATTTTTAAATGTTATAATTAGCAATAATCTCCACAACGAAGATTATATTAATGAAAAAACAGAAGGCTTTGAAGAAGTTAAAAAGGTAGTTGAAAAGTATACCCCAGAGGAAGTGGAGAAAATCACAGGTATTCCAGCAGAGAAACTTAAAGAAGCTGCATTAATGTATGGTAAAGCTGAAAAAGCTTCCATTCTTTATGCAATGGGAATTACTCAGCACACTTCTGGAACTGACAATGTTAAATCACTTGTTAACTTAGCTTTAACCTGTGGCAATATTGGCATAGAAGGTGGTGGGGTAAATCCATTAAGAGGTCAGAACAATGTTCAAGGTGCCTGTGATATGGGTGGATTACCAAATGTTTATCCAGGTTATCAACCAGTAGATAATGAGGATAATTGTAATAAATTTTCAGAAATCTGGAACTGCTCCTGTAATATAAACAGAGGCAAACCACTTACAGAAATTCCTGAAATGGTGGAAAAGGGTGAGTTAAAAGCTCTTTATATTATGGGTGAAAACCCTATGGTAAGTGAGCCTTATCTTGAGCATGCTGAACATGCTTTTGATAAATTAGATTTTATAGTTGTTCAAGACATATTCTTAACTGAGACAGCTAAGAAAGCTGATGTTGTGTTACCAGCTGCATGTTTTGCTGAAAAAGATGGTACATTTACCAATACAGAGAGAAGAGTTCAGAGAGTTAGAAAAGCAGTTAATCCTCCTGGTGAAGCTAAAGATGATCTTACTATACTTGTTGAACTTGCAAAGAGATTTGGAGCAGAATTTTCAAGTAGTGCAGAAGAGGTTTTTGAAGAAATAAGAAAAGTTACACCTCAGTATGCAGGTATTACATATAAAAGAATTGAGAAAGAGGGTGGTGTTTGTTGGCCATGTCCATCAGAAGATCACCCAGGTACAAAAATATTACATGTGGAAAATATTGTTAGAGGTAAAGGGCTCTTTACACCTGTTGAAAATAAAGCACCTGAAGAGTTACCTGATAAAGATTATCCTTTTATTCTCACAACAGGTAGAAGATATGAACAGTTTCATACAGCTACAATGACCAGAAGATCAACCGCTCTTAATTATTACTGCCCTGCACCAGCAGTTGAAATTAATCCAAAAGACGCAGAAAAACTAAAAATTTCAGATGGAGATAAAATAGTAGTTTCTTCTAAAAGAGGTTCAATTACTACAAATGCTAAAATTTCAGAAAGAGTTGCTGAAGGTGTGGTTTTTGGATGTTTCCATTTTTCAGAAGCAGCTATTAATGTTCTTACTAACAATGTTCTTGATCCAATTGCAAAAATACCAGAATATAAAGTTTGTGCTGTGAATATAAAGAAGGCATAGGAGGCTTTTAATGGATTTTTTAATTGATATTGGTATAAATATAGCACTTACATTAATTGTTTTTGTTGGGTTATTGTTAATTGTTGCATATTCAACATGGTTTGAAAGGAAACTGCTTGGAGATTTTCAGTTAAGATATGGTCCTATGAGAGTTGGTTTTCATGGTTTAATGCAGCCAATAGCTGATGCAATAAAATCTTTTTTCAAAGAAGATGTGATTCCAGAACGTGCAGATAAAATAGTTTTTATATTGGCTCCAATGATAAGTTTTGCCACTGCAATTGCAGTTATTGCAGTAATTCCATTTGGAGGCACAGTTCATATTTTTGGCAGAGAAGTTAAACTTGTATTATCTGATATTGATATTAGTGTACTTTACGTTTTTGCACTTGCTGCTATAGGCTCATATGGATGTGTTTTAGGTGGATATGCATCATACAATAAATACAGCCTTGTTGGTGCATTAAGGGCATCTGCTTTAATGATAAGTTATGAGCTTCCCTTTGCTTTAACTATAATTGCAGTAGTTCTTGTTAGTGGTACTTTAAGTTTCTCTGGTATTGTTGAAGCTCAAACAGGGCTTTGGAATATTGTAAAACAGCCAGTTGCATTTGTTTTAGCAATTATATGTGCACTTGCTGAAATTAACAGGACACCTTTTGATATGCCAGAAACTGAGTCAGAGCTTGCATGTGGTTTCAATGTTGAATACAGTAGTATGAAATTTTCAATGTTTTTTATGGCTGAATATTGTCACCTTTTCACAATTAGTGCAATTATAACAACTCTATTTTTAGGTGGGTGGCATGGTCCATTTTTACCAGGGCCAATCTGGTTTTTAATTAAATCAATAGCACTAATGTATTTCTTTGTATGGGAGAGAGCTACTTATCCAAGATTAAGAATAGATCAAATTTTGAAATTAGGTTGGAAGGTTTTAATGCCATTGGCATTGGCAAACCTTGTTGTTACAGCTATTGTTTTATCTTTTCTAAATTAAAAAGAGGAAGGTAAAAGATGAAAAAGGGTTATTATTCTATTGAAGATATTAGAGATAATTTAAGAAAGCCAGGTATTATAACACCATTGCTTAAAGGGTTACGTTACACATTTAAAATGTTTTGTTCAGAGCCAGTTACAATACAGTATCCCACAGAAAGAAGGGAAATATCAAAGAGATGGCGAGGTATTCACAGATTATTAAAACATGAAAATGGTGAATATAAATGTGTTGGTTGTGGATTATGTGCTGCTGTTTGCCCTCCTAAAGCTATTAAAATAGTTACAGCAGAGAGGGAGGATGGTACAAGATATCCAGCAGAATTTGAAATTGACGAACTGAGATGTATTTTCTGCGGATACTGTGTTGAAGCTTGTCCAAAAGATGCTATTGAATATAGCAATGTTTATGATTTTGTTGGATACTCGAGGGAAGAATTTAAATTAAATAAAGAAGATTTACTTAATCCAGAGAAATATATTTATCAAGGAAAATAAGGAGTAAGAAATGTTAGCTGAGATAATGATTCCTGTTATAATTTTTTTCATGGCAGTTGTATTTGCAATGGGTTCAGGTATAATGGTTGTTTGTGCTAAAAACCCAGTTCATAGTGCTTTGTGGATGGTTTCAACTCTTTTTTCCACTGCTGTGATATATCTAATTTTAGGTTTTGATTTTATTGCTGCAATACAGGTTATTGTATACGCAGGTGCAATTATGATGCTTATTATATATATGATTATGTTAACTGCTATTGAAGATGAAATTAAACGTAAATATAAATTAAGATTGTTTCAAATAGTTGGTATTGCATTTGTAGTTATATTTTTTATAGAAGCAGTAAAAATAGGCGCAGGTCATTTAACTGGTTGGGAAGGTCTTGCTTGGCAACATATTCCTGAAAAATTTGGTTCAGTAAAATATATAGCTTATCAGTTATTCTCAAAATATGTATTTCCATTTGAAGTTACTTCAATACTTTTACTTGCGGCAATAGCAGGTGCTGTTGTTTTGGCAAAAAAAGAGAAAAAAAATTAAGGAGAGTATAGATGCACAGTCATGTTATAGTAACTTTTTTATCAGTATTCCTATTTTCTATTGGAGCAATAGGGGTTATTGTAAGAAGGAATGCAATAGTTGTATTTATGTGCATAGAATTAATGTTTAATTCAGCTAACCTTGCATTAATTGGATTTTCTCATTTCTTAAAATCAATAGATGGATTAATGCTTGTGCTTTTTGTGCTTGCAATAGCAGCAGCAGAAGCTGGTGTTGGATTGGCTCTATTTTATCTTTTATTTAAAAATAAAGGTAACGTTAATCTTGATAAATTAAATATTCTTAAATGGTAAAGGAGTAAGGGATGATTAAATATGTATGGCTTGTTCCTTTTTTTCCATTAATAGGTGTTCTCATTAATGGGATTCTCGGCTGGAAATTGGAAAAATTACACAAAAGTATTATTCATTGGATTGCATGTTCTGCTGTTGGCTTAGCATTCCTTGTTGTTTGGATGATTTTCAGGGAATTATTAACATTGCCTCCTGATCACAGGCATTTTGAAATAATTGTTTACAACTGGTTTACAGCAGGTAACCTCTCAGTGAATATAGGATACCTTGTGGATCCTTTATCAATTACAATGAGTTTATTTGTTACAGGTGTTGGCTTTTTAATTCATGTATACTCTATTGGATATATGTATCATGACGAGGGTAGATATTACAGATATTTTACATATTTAAATCTATTTATGTTTTCAATGATTAACCTAATACTTGCAAATAATTTTGTACTAATGTTTCTTGGATGGGAAGGAGTTGGTGTTTGTTCATACCTATTAATTGGTTTCTGGTTTGAAAATAAAGAATTTGCAAGTGCAGGAAAAAAAGCTTTCGTGTTTAACAGAGTTGGTGATTTTGGTTTTGTTCTTGGAATGTTTCTACTTTTCTTTGCAGTTGGCAAATATACAAATGTTTATTCATTAAATTTTTATACAGTTCTTTCACATGCTAAATTTATTCCTGTTGCAACAGCTTCCTTAGTAGGAATATTACTTTTTGTTGGTGCCACAGGAAAGTCAGCTCAGATTCCATTATATGTTTGGTTACCTGATGCTATGGCAGGTCCTACTCCTGTATCAGCATTGATTCACGCTGCTACAATGGTTACTGCAGGTGTGTATATGGTTGCCAGGTCCAATATCCTTTACACTCTGGCTCCCACTGCACTTCTTGTTGTCTCTCTCATTGCCGTTGCCACTGCACTCATGGCAGCAACAATAGGTATCCTGCAGAATGACATCAAAAAGGTACTTGCCTACTCCACAGTGAGTCAGCTGGGTTACATGTTTGTAGGTGTGGGTGTTACAGCTTACTGGGCAGGTATCTTTCACCTCATGACACACGCATTCTTCAAGGCCTGTCTCTTTCTCTGTTCCGGTTCAGTGATCCATGCCATGAGCGGTGATCAGGACATGCGGAACATGGGTGGACTTGCCAAGAAAATGCCCATTACGTATGCAACCATGCTCATTGCCACTCTGGCAATTGCAGGACTGCCCCCATTTGCAGCCTTTTTCTCAAAAGATGAGATACTCTGGAAGGCATTTACATTCCCGTACTATCCGGTAATGGGCAAGATAATCTGGTTTGTTGGCACTTTAGCTGCTGGTATTACCGCATTCTACATGTTCAGGCTTATCTTCATGACCTTCCATGGAGAGTTCAGGGGTACAGAGGAGCAGGCTCACCATGTTCATGAATCACCTGTATCAATGACATTTCCGCTGGTTGTGCTGGCATTCCTATCACTCACAGGCGGCTGGCTTGGAATACCGCATCTCATAGGGCAGCATTTGGGCCATGTACCAAATATCCTTGAAACATTCCTTGAGCCTGTTTTCGAACACTCACAGGCAATAGTGAGCCATGCGGTGCCAATTCCAGAGTATTCACACGCAGTTGAATGGACACTCATGGGCAGTTCGGTAATGGTAGGAGTCATCGGCATCTGCCTGGCCTACTTTATCTACATGGTTCATGCAAAGGACCTTCCTGCCAAGCTGGCAGAGAAGTACAGCCTGCATTACGACCTCATCTACAACAAGTACTATGTTGA
>CAZIZE010000027.1:0-21638 GCA_964543655.1 uncultured bacterium | reverse complement strand
GAAACAGCAGTTAAAAGTGTCATTGCTAATACTGCAAGCAAAATCATAAAAATCTTCTTTTTCATCTTTTCACACCCCCCTTCTGTTTAAATTTCAAATTATAAATCACTAATTTCTAAACAAAAATTATATACTTTTTTTATGAATTGTACCAAAAATTTTTTGTAGCTCAATGGCCTCTTTAATTAAACAAGCTCTCAGTTCTTCTAATATAGGTGTATTTGTTAAATCTATTAACTCTAACCAATATTTAGCTTCTTTAATTTCTTTTTTGCAAATTTTAATGCGCATAATAAAATCTTTTTTACTCAATGATTCATTAGCTTCAATATAATTTGCTCCCACAGAACCTGAAGAACGTATTAATTGTTTTGAATCTTCAATATTTGATATTGTTTTTTGTATTTTTTTAACAAATTCCCTTACATTTTTAGCAAAATAAAAGGTTCTTTTTTCTAAATCATAATTTTTGGTTTTCCCATTTTTATCCATTGTTAATATTTCGAATTTCGAGTTTAGAATTTATATCTATTTATTTTAATGTTCTTCCTCTTCAATAGCAAGCTGTATATACACCATTGAAAGCAAAGTAAAAACATATGCCTGAAGCACAGCAACAAGCACACCCATTCCATAAAATACTACTGGTAGTAATAATGGAACTAAGGCAAGAAATACCAATAAAACTTTATGGTCACCGTAAATATTTCCAAAAAGCCTGATAGCAAGAGATAATATTCTTGCAAAATGACTTATTAATTCTATTGGAAACATAAGTGGAGCAAGTGCCGGCATAGGCCCCATCATATGCTTCAAATAAGCACCTAAACCTTGTTTTTGAATGCCATAAAAATTGTAAATCAAAAACACAACTATAGACATTGCGAAGTTTGTATTAACATTTTCTGTTGCTGGATAAAACCCTGGAATAAGGCCAAGAAAATTACAGGTTAAAATAAATATTAAAAGAGTTCCTACCAGGTAAATAAACCTTCTCCCCTTTTCTCCAAAAGAGTCAGAAAGCATAGTATCAATAAATTCAGTAATAAGTTCATAAATGGTGCTAATAGTGAGCCTTTCAGATGGAATAATTTTAAGTCCTTTAACAGCTTTAAATACAGTGAAAACAATAATAGCATCTGCAATCAAAGTCCAGAGAACATGATGTGGGATTTTGTTAATTAAAGGGATAAAATCAGTTAAAACAATCGGATGCTCAATCATTTTTTACTCCTTTATCTTTTCTATTTTATAAATTTCAATTGGAATAAATATTAAATTTGCTATAAAAAATATTAAAAACCCAAGAGACAAGCCACCTAAAAAAAGTTTATCATTAACAAGCTTAAAATAAATAAGCAAAAATATTACAACAAGCAATAAAAATAGCTTACCAACAAATAATGCTATTGAAATAACAACCTTTTCCTTCTCTATATTACCATTATCAGATGAAAATTTAGCAATAAGAATTATCCCCACAATGTTTAATAAAATCAGGAATGAACCTATGGAAAAGCTAAAACCAGCATCCATATTGTAAAGAAAAAGTAAAAGAATAAAACTTAATATAGATAATACTCCAAGAATAAAAGAGGTTTTTTTATAGATATTAATGATTAAGTTAAGATTAATTTTCATTCTCAAAGTCTTTTTTGAGTTTTTTTATCATTCTAACAAAGCTCTTTATTGCTGCTCCAAAACCAGCTATTAAGAAAAAAATTGTTAAATATGGCTTTGTAACCTGAAACTTATTATCAAGATAATTGCCTATAAAAAATCCTGCACAAACACTAACACCCATCTCTATTCCAATTGTGGAATAGGATAGCAATTTAATGTAAATAGACCTATCCTTTTTAGAGCTTGTGCCCATTACCACATGCCTTTCTCTTTGTCAATAATTTTTAAAAAATTAATAGTTTATTCTCTTTGAAATAAAATTTTATAATAATTTAACTTCTTTAAAATACTGTATTTTAGTAACTATTACTTTTTTGTGAATTTTTTTATTTAGCTGTTTTTTTCTTATAAAAAATATTGTATACTTAATATTGGTTAAAAAATACTATTTTTTTCAAAGAATCAGCAAAATGCTCTCTTCCAAAATATAAATCTGTAATCAAAACCTCTCCCTGTTGAAATTTTTTCATTGTAAATGCATGAGCTATGTAGACTTTATTACCTACACTTCCCATGTATAGCATAATATGTGACTTTTTGTAAATTAATGTTTGAAAAGGGAATGCAAACTTTTTTATAAATTTTTCTTTCTTATTTACGTGCATTAGAGATAGACCTGCTAATACTTCAGACTGTTTCCATGAATTTCTTGGCAAATTAATCCCAAAACATCTAAAAATATCCATTATAAAAAGGCTACAATCTGTTCCATATACTCCACCACCCCAATTGTAAGGCATTTTTAAAGAGCTAAATATGAGCTTAATAACATTTCTCTTTGTAAATGGCAGATACCCAACATTGAAATCATCTTTTTTTATTCTCACTTTTTTTCCAAAAAGATAAATTTTTTTATCATTGTAAGGTAAAATATCACCAACCCTCAGATTATATTCCTGTAAATTTTTTAAGATAACAACAAATTTTTTAAATTTAAATGGAGTTTCTCTAATAATTAAATTCTCTTTTTTAATCCAGCCATAATAATATTTTGAAGCTACATATAACCATTTTCTATCTTTAGAGATATTTAAAACCTTAACTAAATCAAAAATATGTGAAATAGTTTCTATATTTCTATCAAAATTTTTTGAATTAATATCTCTAATTATTTTTAAATCTGTTGGAATTGATTTAACAAAACATCTTTTTCTAATTACACCAAAATATTTTTTTTTATAACATTTTGAGATTCCATTAATATTTATCTCTTTATAGATTTTATTTTTAAAATTTTTCCCTAATAATTTTCCATTTGCAAAAAATCTGTAATTTTTAAAAAGATAGTTTGCCATTTTCAAAATTTTATCTTTTATAAGCTCTTTTGAAAAATCTGAAAAAATATTATTTGTAGAATCAGCAAACATTGCTATTTGAGAGTTTAATTTGTCAATCTGCTCTTTGTTAAGGATAATTTTGTCAAGATTTGTTGAATGGTTAATCCAGAATTGATACTGATTTACATTTTTATATTTATTTTCAAGCTCTTTTTTAAAATCTTGAAAGGTTGCGGAACTTAAAACCGCAACCTTAAAAAGCATTATAAAAATAATTATTTTTTTTAACATCTATACTATTTTTGAAACTTTTCTTATAGCCTTTTTCAAAATATCAACCATTTCATCAATTTCATCCTCTTTAATAATATAAGGAGGGCATATTAACAGATGATCACCTCTAACCCCATCAACACCACCTGAGCCAGGGTATGTAATCAGACCATTTCTAAAAGCTTCATCAGCAACCTTTTTACTAAACTTTATCATTGGATTAAAAGTTTCTTTAGTTTTTTTATTCCTGACAAATTCTATACCAGCAAACAAACCTTTGCCTCTAACATCACCTACAAAATCAATATTTCTAAGCTCATTTAATTTTTTAAAAAAGTAAGATTCTAATTTTGCAACTCTCTCAACAAGTTTATTTTCTTTAATATACTTTAAAACCTCTGCTCCAACTGCCATTGATACAGGATTTTGAGAAAAAGTGTAACCATGAACAAATTGTCCACTTTTTTCTCTAATTATGTCGTGTATCTTCTGTTTCACAATAACTGCACCTACAGGTGTATAACCTCCACTTAATCCTTTAGCAGTTACTATAATATCAGGGATAACTCCCCAATGCTCAAGGGCAAAATTTTTACCAGTTCTACCTACGCCAACCATTACTTCATCATCAATTAACAAAATATTGTAATGGTCACAAATTTCCCTAATTCTCTGCCAGTAACCATCTCTGGGTACTACTGCTCCAGCAGTGGCACCTACTATTGGCTCAGCAATAAAAGCTGAAATTGATTCTGGGCCCTCATATTTTATTGTTCTTTCAAGAGATTCTGCACATTCAAGATCACAGCTTTTCTGATGCTTTCCAAAAGGGCACCTGTAACAGTAACATGGGAAAATATGTGGAGTATGCATTATCAATGGTTGAAAATGCTTCCTCCTTGATGTATGGCCACCAAGAGCAAGAGCACCCATTGAAGCACCATGGTAACTACCCCACCTTGATATTACTTTAAACTTTTGCTCATAACCTAATTCATGCCAATATTGAGTTGCAAGTTTTAACGATGTTTCTACTGCTTCAGAACCTCCTGAAACAAAATAAGTTCTGTTTAAATCTTTTGCAGGAGTTATTGTTGAAATCATCTCTGCAAATTTCATTAAAGCTTTGGTTGTAAAATGAGAACCATGAACAAAGGAAACTTTTTTAGCTTGCTTTGTCATTGCTTTAATAATTTCTTCAACACCATGGCCAATATTCACCACACATGCACCACCAGAACCATCAATATACCTTTTACCATCAACATCATAGATATAGATTCCTTTAGCCTTTTCTGCAACTGGATAAACTTTTTTCAAATCCCGATAAAACACATTATCATACATTTTATCCCCCACAAAATTTTAAAATAAAAAAATAAGGCAGGTTGTAAAAACAACCTACCTAATTACAATATTTTTATATAAAAATATCTGTTTACGCTGTACTTGGTGTTAAATTATCAGATTTAATTCTCATTTTATGAAGCATTAACACAATTCCCCAGATTATTAAACCAATAATATATCCATAATATTTATTTGGCAATTCTATAAAATGTGTTACAATTCCAGGATTAAACAGAATCAAAGCAGCAGCAATCAAAAGTGGAATGTCATACCATTTGTTCTTTGTAAGAACCCAACCTTGTGTTGCTGATGCAAATGCCCAGCCACCTAAAATTGCCATACCAAAAATTAAAATAGCAAGAGGCCAGCTATTAATGTGATGGAGTATTAGATCAGGATTGAAAATAAACATAAATGGAATAATCGCTGTTCTAATATCATACATAAAGCCTTGAATACCTGTAGGAATTGGCTCAGAACCTGCCAGAGCAGCTGCTGCGTATGATGCAAGCCCAACTGGTGGTGTATCATCAGCAAGCATTCCAAAATAGAAACAGAAAAGATGTGCAGCCATTAAAGGAACTATAAATCCAGCATGTCCACCAACCTCAACTATAATTGGAGAAACAAGTGATGCCATAACAATATAAGTTGCTGTGGTTGGTAATCCCATTCCAATAAGCAAGCTTGCAAGAGCTGTTATAACCAACATAAGATAGATATTTCCTCTTGAAAGAGTTTCAACAACCTGAGTAATCATTCCACCGATTCCCATATTAACAATACCCACAATAATACCAGCAGCAGCACATGCAATAGCCACAGCTACCATATTTTTAGCTCCAGAAATCATTCCATCTCTAATAACTTTAATAGCTTCATAAAATCCCTCTTTAATATCTTTACCCTCCATTTTATATAAAATTAAATCTCTAATTATTATAATGCCAATTAACCACATAATAGCTGTAAAAGCTGATTTATCAGGTGAATGTCTTAAAAGTATCAATTCATAGAGAAGAATTACAATAGGGATAAAGAAGTAAAAACCTTTTTTAATTGTCTCTTTTAAACTTGGAATCTCATCTTTGGTTAAACCACGCATACCAAGTTTTGATGCTTCAATATGTGTAATATAAAGCAGTGCCACATAAGAAGTAAAAGCAGGAATAGCAGCTGCTTTAACAACAGCAATATATGGAACATTGAGATATTCAGCAATAATAAAAGCTGCGGCTCCCATTATAGGTGGAGCAAGCTGCCCATCAATACTTGCAGCAACTTCTGTTGCAGCTGCTTTTGTTGGAGGATAACCAATTTTTTTCATTAGGGGGATAGTAAAAGTACCTGTTGTAACAATATTTGCAATACTTGATCCTGACACCATACCAGTAAGGCCACTTGCCAATACAGCAGCTTTTGCAGGTCCCCCTTTATACTTACCAAGAAAACATAAAGCAAGGTCAATAAAGAGCTTACCTCCACCAGCTTTGTCAAGAATTGCACCAAATAAAACGTATAAGAAAACTACCCTTGCTGAAACGTAAAGTGGAATACCATAAACACCTTCAGAAGATAGAGCTTCCTGATTTAAATATTTTGCAAGAGAGACACTTTTAAAAGCAAGAGCTTCTGGCATATATTCTGCAAAAAAAGCATATAAAGTAAAAACAACAGCAATAATTGTTAATGCTGGACCAATTGAACGTCTTGAAGCTTCCAACAAACAAATCATTAAACAAATTCCAAAAATAATATCCACTGTATTTGGCATTCCTGCTCTTGCAGAAATACCTTCCCAGTTAAACCAAATATATAACGCTGAAATAATAGCAATAATTGCAAGAATCATATCAATTACAGGGATTCTATCTCTTGCCCATAAAAATTTAAAATGTTTTTTAGGTTTTTTGAAAAAAGGGATACTAAAAAAACAGATTCCCATTGCAAATGCAAGGTGTATTGCCCTTGTAGTGATTGAGTCTAAAAGTAACCAGCTTGAAATTGATAATTGAAATAAAGACCATAAAAGTGCTAACGTTGGCACTATATATTTTTGCCATCCTTCTACCTTTCTAATCTCACCAGTTTCTTCAGCAAGTATCTCGTCTAAATCAACGTTTGCTTTTTTCTTTTCTTTTTCCTCAGACATTTTAACCCCCTAATATGAAGAAATCAGGGAGAAAATCTCCCTGATATGATTATTTTAATAATGAAGGTTTAACATACTTTATTAAACCTGACTCTTTGTAATATTTAATTGCACCTGGGTGAAGAGGAGCTGTTAACCCTTGTAGCATTTTCTTTTTAGTAAGTGTAGAATATGCAGGGTGTAACTTTTTAAATGCTTGAAAGTTATCAAAAACTTCTTTAACTATTGGATAAACAACTTTTACAGGTACATCAACTGATGTAACAAATGTAGCTTTAACACCAAAAGTAGGAATCATATCTTCTTTATTAGTAAGATTTGGATAAAACTTTTTAGGGATATAAGCTTTTGCATAATATGGGTATTTTTTAAGTAATGGTTCAACATTTGGAATAGGAACTATATGAACTTTAATTCTACCAGCTGTTGCTTCTTTAATGGAGCCATTTGGATGGCCAACAGTATAAAAATATGCATCTATTCTTTCATCCTGTAATGCTTCAGCAGCTTCTACAGCCTTAATGTATTCAGCTTTAATATCTTTTTTCTCATCAAGGCCAGCAAGCCATAAAGCATCTCTTGAGTTTCCAAGCTGACCAGAACCTGGGTTACCAAGAGCAACTCTTTTTCCTTTTAAATCTTTCAAACAATAAATACCACTTGCATCAGTAGCTATTAAAGTAACTGACTCAGGGTGAATACTAAAAAGTGATCTTAATTTTTTCTGTGGATGACCTTTCCATTCTTTCATTCCATACCATGCTTGATATTGTCTGTCTGATTGGCAGATGCCAAATTCAAGATCACCATTGCATACAGCATTAATGTTAAAAACAGAACCACCTGTTGATTCAACAGTAACTTTTAAATGATAGATTTTTGACTTTTTGTTTACAATTCTACTGATTGCACCACCTGTCGGGTAATAAACACCTGTAACACCACCTGTACCAATTGTTACAAATGTCATCCTTGCAAAGCTAAAGCTGCTCAAACCAAGGATTAATACAGCTACTGAAAGTAGCATAATCCATAACTTCCTCATCTCCTTACCTCCTTGAATTTATTTTATTTGGTGACAAAAGCACCGAAAAGCCTGTGTTAGTCATTTAATCGCGTAATCATAACATTGCACTTTGCACGTCTGGCAACTTTGGAAGTAGTGCCACCATAAAAAAACTTTTTAGCACTTGTCTTACCATGGGAGCCTACAATAACCAAATCCACATGCTCTTTTTCAGTTTCTTCAACAATCTCAACATAAGGAACCCCTCGTCTTATTCTGTAATGATAATCTATATCTTTAAGCTCTGGAAACTTATCCTCTAACTTCTCAAGTTGATTCTGAACATCTTTAATAATACGCTCTTTTAATTCTTCAAATTCTTCATCAGTAAGGTAATGATAAAGTAAACTTTCATCATGGTTAACATGCAAAATAAATAGTTTGGAATTAAACTTTTTGGCAATTTCTATTCCATGCTTTAATGCATTTAATGAATCATCTGAGAAATCAATTGGCACTAAAATTGTCTTAAAACTCATTTTTCACTCCATTTTTTTTATTGATAAAATATTTCTTGCATCATCAGGACTTGCGACCTCTCTTCCAAATTCTTTTGCTATTCTAACAACCCTTTCAACTAATTCTGCATTAGACTTTGCAAGTCTACCTTTTGAATAGTAAATATTATCCTCTAAACCAACCCTAACATGTCCACCAAGCACAAGCCCCATCATTACCATAGGAAGCTGTCCTTTACCTATACCAATAACAGACCATGTAGAATCTTCTGGGATTAGCTCTACCATATGCAGAAGAGTTTTAGCAGATGCAGCTGCACCACCTCTTACACCAAGAACAAATTGAAAATGTAATGGTCGCTCAAGAAAACCTTCATTCATCAGATATTTGCAATACTCTATCATCCCTGTATCAAAAACTTCTAATTCTGGTTTGACCCCTGCTTCTTTCATTTTTAAAGCAAGTTGTTTTAAAAAATCTGGTGGATTAAGAAATACTCCATCATTTACATTAATGGAACCAGCATCAAATGAAGCAAGTTCAGGCTTAAATTGAAGAGGGATAAAACGTTCCTCATAACCTAAGTTTTTACCAGGAATCCCACTTGTAGTAAGGCAAACAACAGGGTTAACCTTTGAATAAATCTTATCAAGCACTTCCCTGTATAACTGAGCATCCTGTGTTCCAAGCTTTGTTTGAAGATCTCTCACATGAATATGAACTATTGCAGCGCCTGCATTAACAGCATCTATTGCAGAATCTGCTATCTCTTGGGGGGTAATGGGAATATAAGGTGACTTCTCTTTTGGGGTTCTGCTTCCTGTGATAGCAGCAGTAATAATAACTTTTTCCATTTTTTAACCTTTATTAAAATAGCCATAGAGTTTATGAAATCTCTATGGCTTAAATTGTATACAATTTTTTAATTAATTTAATTTAATAAATTTGTCAAGCATAATTTATACTTTTATTTGCTTTTTAATATTATTCTTGCATCAACAACTGTGAGCCCTTTTGACTCTTCATAAAGCAATACTGGATTTAAATCCATCTCTTTTATCTCTGGATAAGACTCTACTATATCTGACACAGCTAAAAGTAACCTAATTAAAGCTTTTTTATCAAAAGGCTTAAACCCTCTAAAACCATTTAAAATTTTTGAAGATTTAATTTCGTCAATCATTCTTTTTGCACAACCTCTTGAAAGAGGAAGCACTCTAAAAGCAACATCTTTTATTACCTCAACAAGAATACCACCTATTCCATATAAAATTATAGGTCCAAACTGCTCATCTATCTTAGTGCCAACTATTATTTCAAGGCCTTCATCTGCCATAGGTGTAACAAGGATACCTTCTATCTCTGCATCAGGTTTATAATTTTTCGCATTTTTAATAATTTCATCAAAAGCTTCCCTAACTTTTTCCTCAGAATCTATATTAAGCTTTACACCACCAGCATCACTTTTATGAAGTATATCTTTTGAAACTATTTTCATTGCAACTGGTTTACCTATTTTTTTAAAAAAATTAACTGCATCTTCTGGTGTTTTGCAAACTTCTTCTTCAAGTAAAGGAACATTATGTATTTTTAATATTTTTTTAGCTTCATGCTCAAGTAAGACACTTCTGCCACTGGCAAGTGCATTTGCAATTATTTTCTCAGCTTCATTGTGCGCTTTTTTCCTATAGTTAATTACAAAACTTACCTCTCTATGGTATGTTGTTAAATATTCACCATACCTGCACAAACTCTCTATACATTTACATGCAACTTCAAGAGAATCGTAAACAGGGATATTGTAATATCTTAACAATTCATGGGAATGTGGTTTTAAAAAATTATACAAACTATGAACAACTATTGGCTTCCTATATTTAACAACATATTTACCCATCTGGTGCGCTGCATCCTCTTCTTGAAATTTAAGCTCTTCGGCAAATCTAATACCATAACCACCAAAAAGCCCAACCAAAAGCAACCCACCAATATTATGGTCTCTTAAAATCTCTCTAACACAATCAGCAAAAAGCTTTGGATTGGAATCTGTGCCACCTGCAACATCAACTGGATTTTTAACTGATGCATTCCATGGTAGCAATGCTCTTAATTTTTCTTGTGTTTTTGAATGCAACTCTGGAATTTCAATACCAGCTTCTGTTAAAAGATCAGCTGCAATTGTAGCATGACCACCACCATCTGCAAGAATTGCAACTTTATTATTTTTTATTGTTGGAAGGCTTGAAAGAGTTTCTGCAACAGGAAAGAGCTTGTCTGAATCTTCGATTACAGTAATACCTGCCCTTTTAAATGCTGTTAATGCAACTTCACTCATTCCTGCAAGAGAGCCTGTATGGGAACCAGCAGATTTTTTACCAGCAGATGTTCTGCCACTTTTTAATAAAACAACTGGCTTAACTAATGTGGCATTGTAAGCTTCCTGTAAAAACTTTCTACCTTCACTTAATCCTTCCACATACATTAAAATTGCCTTTGTATCAGGGTCATTTTTGAAAAAATTGAGATATTCATGAAATTTTATATCAGCTTCATTACCAACACCTACATAATAGGAAAAGCCTTTCCTGCTTTTAATTGATGCCTCTGTAATTAACTCAAGAGCCATATTACCACTCTGGGTTACCAGAGCAATATCACCTTTAGGGGCATTTTTTATACCAACAAGATTTAGCCCTATTTTAAGATTCATCATTCCTGAAGTGTTTGGACCTATAAGCCTGACACCACACTCCTTGGCAACTTCCACAACTTCTCTCTCAAGTCTTTTACCTTTTTCTCCAGCTTCTCTAAACCCACCAGCAATAATAACAGCTCCAGCCACACCTTTCTTCCCACAATCTCTTAAAATATTAGGGATAGTCTCTGCTGGTGTGGTAATAAGTGCAAGGTCAACTTCATCTTCTATATCTGTAACTTTTGCATAACATTTTAACCCAAGAATGCTCTTTTCTTTTGGATTAACAGGGAATATTTTCCCTTCATAATTTTCTTCATGAAGAGTAACAATAGCCTGATACCCTCTCTTTGTTTTATTTTTTGAAGCACCAATAACAGCTACACTTTGAGCATTTAAAACTCTGTGCAAACTCATACAACCCTCCTATTTGCCTTTATACACAGGCTTTCTTTTTTCCAAAAATGCTTTTATACCTTCATGCCAATCTTCTGTGGTCATACATGCAAGAATTGCCTCTGCTTCAAGGGTAATAACAGTATCAATATCAAGATGTGGTGCTTTTTGTAAAAGCTTTTTGGCAAACTTCATAGAAAATGGAGCTTTCTCTGCTAAAGTTTCTGCAAATGAAATAACATTATCCATAAATAAGGTTATTGGAAAACTTTTATAAGCTAATCCAAACTCTACAGCTTCTTTACCATTTAAGATTTTCCCTGTGTAAACAAGCTCTTTAGCCTTTTGCATACCTACTATTTGAGAGAGGTGATATGTAACTCCTCCACCTATAAATGTACCAAGAGATGTTTCTGGAAAACCTATTGTAGCTTCATCAGCCATTATTAAAAAATCACAGTTAAGTGCCATCTCTGTACCAGCTCCACGAGCCGGACCATTAACAGCAGCAATAATAGGCTTTGAAAATTCATAAATTCTTTTGGTTGTATTGTGAGCAAGAAATATATATTCTCTTTTTTCAAATGGGGTTCTATCTCCAGCTGAATGTTTTTTTAAATCTGCTCCTGCACAAAATGCCTGCTTATCACCTTTCTCCCTTTTCCATACACAGCCAGTTAATATCATAACCCTTATATCATCATCTTTTTCAACAATATCAAGTACACTATTAATATCAATATACATTTGCTCTATAACTGCATTCATTCTTTCTGGCCTGTGCAACCTCAATATAGCTATATTTCTATCTTTTTCAAAAATAACTGTTTCAAATTGCATATTTTTCTCCTTTTACAAAAAATGGTTGAAAGGCTGGAAAACTGGTTAGAATGTATAAACCTGGAGGTTCAGATATTTCGGAAATTTTATCTTCTCCGTAAATATAACATTATTATATTTTTAAAAGTATACTAATAACTTCAATTTGTCAATAATTTTTATCTTATTTTATTAAAAAATTTTTCAAGCTCATTTTTTGCAATTATTCTACCTATTTTTATCATTTCCTCTGCTCGATGAAAATCAAAAATTCCACAACAATATTTGGGTATTTCAATAACTAAATCAGGAGAATATGAGGCTAATCTAAATTTGCTAATTTTATTCTGCATAATATTAATAGACTGCATTAAAATATTCAGCATATTAAGTTCTTCACTATGTTTGTCAGATGATTTCTGAAAATGCTTTAAAAGTATAGAATCTGCTTCTCTTGATGAATTAACGTCAACAGCAATTATCAGATCATTATGATCATTTAATACAGGTGCAATTGGTAAAGGATTTAATATCCCACCATCTACAAGTATTTTGTTCTCCATATACACAGGTGTAAATAAGCCAGGGATAGCAATAGATGCCCTTATTGCATCAAATAGCGGTCCCCTACTGAACCACACTTCTCTGTGAGAGACAATATCCACTGCTACTGCTGTAAATTTAACCTGAAAATCCTCTATTTCATAATGCCCAATAAGTGCTTTTTCAAGAAAGTTTATTATTCTATCACCTTTAAAAATACCCTTTTTTGTAAATGATAGGTCAAGCATTTTCCATACATCAATTTTATCAAGACCAGTTACCCACTCTTTGTAAACATCAAGTTTATTTGCAGAATAAATTCCACCAATAACAGCACCCATTGAAGAACCGGCAATAGACTTAATTTTAAGACCAAATTCTTCTAATACTTCTATTACTCCAATGTGCGCATACCCTCTTGCACCACCTGCACTTAAAGCCAGAGAAATTGTTTTTTCCATAATTTTATTATAACAGAAAAATTAAGTTATTGCCAATCAAAAAAAAATTATATATATACACCTTATGAAGCAGAGTTTACTTTTTTACTCAGGAATAGGCTTTATAATTCTACTGATAATAATGGCCATATTTGCACCTGAAATAGCACCTTACAATCCAGCACTTATAAATGTTAAAGATGTTTTGCTCCCACCATCTCATACGCATTTACTTGGTACTGATGAACTTGGGCGCGATGTTTTATCAAGGTTAATTTATGGTTCTCGTATTTCAATAAAAGTTGGATTTATAGCTGTTGGCATTTCAGCTATTATTGGCACAATATTAGGGGCTATTGCAGGATTTTTTGAAGGGATTGCAGATATTATAATAATGCGTTTTGTTGATATTATGCTCTGCTTCCCTACATTCTTTCTAATCCTTGCTGTTATAGCTTATCTACAACCATCTATTACAAATATTATGCTGATTATTGGTGTAACAAGCTGGATGGGAATATGTAGAATGGTTAGGGCTGAAATATTATCATTGAAAAAAAGGGAATTTATACTTGCTGCTATTATTAATGGTGCATCAACTTTTAGAATTTTAATAATTCATATTTTACCAAATATCTTGCCAATAATACTTGTATATGCTACACTTGGAATAGGTGGAGCAATTTTAACAGAATCAGCTCTTTCTTTTTTAGGTCTTGGAGTTCAGCCACCTACAGCAAGCTGGGGTAATATGCTTATGAATGGAAAAGATAACATTGACATAGCTTGGTGGTTATCTTTATTTCCAGGACTTGCTATATTTGTTACAATACTTGCATTTAATTTTGTAGGAGAAGGTTTGCAAAATATTTTAAATCCAAAAACAAAAGATAAATAGATGAATATAAAAATTTTTGACAAATTTTACAAAGAGTATGATAACTGGTTTGATGAAAATAAAAATATTTTTCTCTCAGAGCTTGAAGCTTTAAAAAAAGTTGTCCCTGAGGATAAAGTAGGTTTAGAAATTGGTGTTGGCTCTGGAAGATTTGCAGAAGCACTTAATATTCAATTTGGTCTTGATCCATCAATAAACATGCTTAAACTTGCACAAAATAGAAACATTACTGTGGCTAAAGGTATAGGTGAGGAACTGCCATTTAAGGAGAACTCATTTGATTTTGTGCTTCTTGCAACAACACTTGCATTTGTTAAAAACATTCATAAATTATTTATGGAAATTAAAAGAGTGGTTAAACAGAGCGGCCATGTTATAGCAGGAATTATAGATTCTGATTCTTTTTTAGGTGATATATACAGAGAAAAAACAACTTCAAAATTTTACTCAAATTGTAAATTTTTATCAACTTTGCAATTAATAGAACATTTTAAAAGAAACGATATTTTAATAACAGAAATTTACCAGACTTTATTTAAAATTCCAGCTCTAATTAAAGATGTTGAGCCTGTGAAAATTAGCTTTGGTGATGGTGGATACGTTGTTGTAAAAGGTCTGAATATAAAATAAAAGGGGGGTTAAAATGAATGAAAATTTAAAAAGGGAATTACAAGAAATAGCTGCAAAGAATAATGGCAAAATAAGTTGTGCAAAAGCATGGGAGCTTGCAGATAAGTACAATTTTCCTAAAAGAGAAATGGGAAAAGCTTTAAATGATTTAAATATTAAAATAATTAATTGTCAGCTTGGCTGTTTCTAAAATTTTCTGGAGCACAAAATGGATGAAACAAAGCTAATAAAATATTTTATGGAAGCAAAGGATATTGGGAGAATGGAAAATCCTGATACTGTAGGCATAGGTGGGGACCCTGGGTGCACTGATTATATTAAACTTTATCTAAAAATAGATGAAAATGATATTATCACAGAATCAAAAGCAGAGGTTTTTGGATGCCATGTTGCTATTGCAGCAACAAGTGCATTCTTGCAGATGATAAAAAATAAAAATTTTAGAGATGCCATAAATATTAAGCCTAATGATGTATTAAATGAATTAGGCGGCTTACCAGAAGAAAAAGTTCATTGCACAACACTTGGGCCAATTGCCCTTGAAAATGCAATAAATGACTATATTCTTTCAAAATTAGAAAAAAGTGTTTAATGTAGAAATATTTTCAACTTATAGAAAAATCAGAGATTTTATTAATAACTCATTGCAGGGTCCCCTGCCAAAACTTTTTACCATTGATTCTTTCATTGATAATATTGTAATAGTTCCAGAAAAAATAAAAATTGAAAACTCATTAAGGGAATTCTACCTTCATAAAGCTATTGAAACATTAGAAAAAAACAGGCTTTCAAAATTAGGAATTCCTGAAAGCTTTTATAGTTTTATCTCATTTTTAAAAAGAAAAGATTTTTTTTTCAGATTTTTTGAAGAGTTATCAGTTGAAAATATTGAAATTCAAAATTTAAAAAATTTTGACGTATATGCAGAATTTGAAGAGCATCTCTCTATTCTTGAAGAAATATTAATAAATTACAAAAATATTTTAAAAAACAATAATTACTTTGATAAAATTACCTTAGACAATTATAAACTCAATACTGTATTTCTCAATTCCATTAATGAAATAAAAATTCATGTTGACGGCTTTTTAACCAACCGTGAAATAGATATTTTAAAAAAATTAGATAATGTAAAAATTACTTTTTTTGCATCACCATTTAACAGCAAACTTTATAAAAATTTTCTTTCTAATGTTAAATTAAACCATAATTACACTATTGATTTTTCTAATGGTAAAATTCTACAAGAAGAGCCAATTTTTTCTTCATCAAACAAAAAATTAAAAATTTACAAAACATCTCTAAGATTAACTCAGGTTGCTGTTGTTTTAAAAGAGATTGAGCAGATTTTATCTGAAAATATTTTACCTGAAAAAATTGCATTAATTGTTCCTGATGAATCTTTTGTTTCTTTTCTAAAACATTTTGATAAAAACTCTACTAATAATGAAAGAATTTTCAACTTTGCAATGGGATTTAATTTTAATGAAACTGATGAGTTTAAAGAATTAGAAAAGTTTTACAATGAACGAGGTTATGAGCAATTTTCAAACTTTTATGATTTTATAGAGTTTTTAGAAAATTTTCCTATACAGAATGAAGAAGCAGAAGTAAAGTATAAAGAAATAATTTTTAAATTTAAACATATTTACAAAGATATTTCTCTCAAAATTGATGAGCTTTTTTTTACTTTTCTTAGATTAATTGAAGGAATAAAAATTTCTGACAACTCAGGTGGTAAAATTACAGTTATGGGCTTACTTGAATCACGAGGCTTGCATTTTGATGCAGTTATTGTAGTAGACTTTAATGAAGGAATAGTACCTTTTGTTTCTGAAAAAGACATTTTTTTAAACACCTTTATTAGAAAAAAAGCTGGCTTACCTACAAGAGAAGATAGAGAAAATTTGCAAAAGCATTATTTCTACTCACTTTTTTATAAAAGCAGATATAATGTAATAATTTATGTTGAAAACAATGAAAAAAAGCCAAGTAGATTCATAAATGAGCTTAATTTAAACTCAGCACCTGTAAATGGAGATAACTATATAGATGCTATTTTACCTTATTCCAGAATAAAACCACACTATTTCAGCACAAATATTATTAAAGATAAAAATCTCATTTTTTATAGAAAAACCTTAACACCTACAATGTTAAAAACTTATCTTGAATGTAAGAGAATGTTTTATTTTAAATATGTAAAATCTCTATCATATGAGGATAAGGAGGAGTTTAACCTCGGCCTTGCTATTCATGAAGCTATTAAAAATTATGCTTTTAAAGGTATTAGTAAAGATGAGTATTTTCTTAAAGTCTGGAATTTTTTAAAAAGAAAAGCTTCAAACTCAGAGAATAAGCTCTTGTTAGAAACATGGAAAAATAGAATAAAAAAATTTATTGAATTAGATGCTGAAAATTTAAGCAAAGTAAAAAGGATTATTTCAGAAAAAGAATTAACATGCAAATTTTCCAGTTACACTTTAAAAGCAAGAATTGATAGAATAGAAATCTATAACGACAAAGTAAAATTAATTGATTTTAAAACATCAAAAACCTCCAATTTACCATTAAAAAAAGGGAAGTTATCAGATAACTTAACAGATTTTCAACTTGTTTTTTATTTAATTTTGGCAAGAAATTTTTTTAAAAATTTAAAAATTGAAGTTGGATACAATTCTATTGCAGAATATGGCAAAGAGATAATTATTGATGCATCAGAGAAAATAGATGAATTAGCAGAGATTTTAAAAAATATTCAAGAAGAAGAAATTTTTGAACCAGACAAAAGGTATTGTTACTTTTGTGATTATAATTTGCTTTGCGGGAATGATATATGAAAAACAGATTACTATCATTAAAAGCAAGTGCAGGCACTGGAAAAACATACAATCTCACATTAAGATACATATCACTTTTATTTAGCAATGTGAATCCTGCTGAAATTATGGCTCTCACATTTACAAATAAAGCAGCAGGAGAGATGTATGAAAGAGTTTTAAGCTTTTTTGAAAGTAAACCTTTAGAATTAATTAGGCCAATTTCTGAAATGTCTGGATTGGAAGAAAATTTTATCTTAGACAATTTTAATAATGTTAAGAAAAAATTTTTAAAATCAGATATACATATTTCAACAATTGATAGTTTTTTCAATAGAATTTTAAAAAAGTTTTGCTGGTATGCTGGAGTTGAATACGATTATGAAATAACATCTTTTGATTCTGAATTGTTAAAACAGGAAATAACAGACGCAATTATAGAAAATAATGATTTTAAAGATTTATTTTCTCAATTTTTAGAATTTGAAAATAAAAGTTTAGATTACTTTTATAATATTTTGCAGGAACTTTACAACAGGGATAAAGAGCTTAACATTGATTTTACAATTTTTCCTAAACCAGATGCAAATAATTATTACAAAGCTCTTGAAAAATTATCAGAATTATCAAAGTATAGAAAAAATTTTTATGAAAATTATTTTGAAAATAAGACCCCTGAGCAGGTTATTAATAGCTCTTTTTTAAATTTACATAAAATCAGTGAGCACAGCTGGTTTAAAAAGAAAAATATACCAGAATCATTGGATAATGATTTTCAAAATTTTAGAGAAATATTAAAAACCTATTTTTTACAAAAGGAAAAGTATTATATCTCAAGATTACTCACTCTATACTCTATATACAAACAAAAAAGAGAAAGGTATGTAAAATCAGAAAATACTCTTGACTTTAAAGATGTTGAGCATTTTGTTTATGAAATATTAAAACAGGATAATTTTTTAAATTTTTTCTATTTCAGACTTGATTCTAAAATTAAGCATATATTAATTGACGAATTTCAAGATACATCAATTACCCAATTTCTTATTTTAAAGCCTTTAATTGATGAAATAGCTTCTGAAAATGAAGGGAGTTTTTTCTATGTTGGTGATACAAAGCAGGCAATTTATAGGTTCAGAGGTGGGCAAAAGCAACTTTTTGATTTTGTAAAAGACAAATATAAAAAATTTGGCTTAAAAGTTGATTATTTAGAAAAAAACTTTAGAAGCAGAGAAAATATTATAGATTTTGTAAATGAAACCTTTGATTTTATAGAGGTTAGGCAGAAACC
Organism: uncultured bacterium; assembly: GCA_964543655.1. Taxonomy (GTDB): domain Bacteria; phylum DYJV01; class DYJV01; order DYJV01; family DYJV01; genus CAZBLP01. The sequence goes on along the minus strand of CAZIZE010000027.1, from coordinate 2,847 downwards.
TGGCAACATGGATGTTCAGAAAGGTGGATACGTTGAGGTTGTTACAGTTGAAACAGAAAATTTAAAAAGTAATGAGAAAAAAGAAAAAATATTGAACACTTTATATGAAAAAATTAAATTATTAAAAAATAATGGCGTGTCAGATGAAAATATTACAATTTTAACTTTTACAAATAATGACATTAAAGCCATAGACACATTTCTTTCTAATCAAATTCCAAAAATAAAAACCGTACAAGAAAGTTCATTAAAATTAATAAATCAGAGAACAGTTAGGGCAATTATTTCTTTTATTAAATACGCATATTTTCAGGAGAATCTTTACCTATCAGAGGCACTTGCTTTAATTGGTGAAAATCCTTTTATTAAACAAAATATAAATTTAGAAAAAACAGTATTTGAAACTGTGCTCAATTTAATGGAAAGTTTTTCAATTATTGATGATAACACAAGGCTTTTTCTTGAAATATCACATAGGTTTAAAGATTTTGATGATTTTATTGAAAATGTTGAAAATATTGATACCCCGGCTCTAACCCCAGGAAAAGGGATTAGAATCATGACTATTCATAAATCAAAGGGGCTTGATTTTCAAAATGTAATAGTTGTAGATAAATTAGGAGATGATAGAAAACAGAGAGGAAAGTTAATATTTGACTACAATAATATTGAAATCTCAAATATTAGATTTAGATTAAATGGAATAGAAAAGCTTGATAATAGTTTTAAAAATCTTATTGAGAAGGAGGAAGAAGCTGAAAATGATGATTTAAAAAATCTTTTATACGTTGCTTTTACAAGGCCAAAAGATTCCCTCATTGTAATTCAGAAAGATAATGGAAATATTAAAGATATTTTAAACATTTCTGATAAAATAAAAGGTTCAATCATCCCTTCAATTAAAGAAGAAGCACTTGAAAATTTAGTAATAAAAATATTTATTCCAGATATTGGAAAACAAAATTTTCAAAAAGAAAGTGTATACAAGCCAGATGATTTTCAAGCAATTTACAATGGTCTTGCAATCCATCATTTCTTTGAGTTTGAAAGCAGAGATTTTGTTACAAATAAATATGGAAATTTTGTGGATATTGAATATATTGAGAATTTATTCCAAAAAGCCACAAAATTCAGTAAATACAAAGAGTTACTAAATGGTAAAATTTTTAGGGAATATCCTGTAAAATATGAAGAGTTAAAAATAATTGATATTCTAATTATCCAGAAAGAAAAAGCAGTTATAATTGATTACAAACTATCAAAAGCTGATGATATTTCAAATTATATTTTTCAGGTAAAAGAGTATAAAAAAATTATAAAAGAGCTTTTAAATTGCGAAGTTGAAGCATATCTTTACTTTGTTGAAAAATTGGAACTTTTAAAAATATCTTAAAACAACACAAAACCAGCCCTGAATTAAGAATTTTTTCAGGCTAAAGCCCTTAAATAGTTTATTATCAGTTCAAAGTTAAATTAGGATTTGGGATTCAGGGATTAGGCTCCTAATCTTTAACAACTAAATCCTAATTTGGGTCATTCTCATATGGATGACAATGTCAAGAAGAAAAATTAATTTTTTAAAAGTTTATTTTTTGGACTTACATTCTGAAGGAGCGAAGCAACTGAAAAATCCATAACTTATTATTATCAAATAAAAATTTTAGCATATCACTAAAGATGTTGTGCTAATACAAGTTTACAGTTCAAACAACAACAAGTTAATTTGCCAACCTGGCGAGGACCAATAATTATTGAAATTTTTGATTTATCTTTTTCGTTATATAGTTTTTGAAATATTTTTCTATTTTTATACATTTTTTACTTTTTTTGATATTTACTCCAAAAAAGTTTATACTAAAACGGAATATATGTCAATAATTTTCTGATTCTCTCAACATGTATTTAATACAATTCCAAATTTGAACTGATGCATTAATTTTTTAAATTCTCAATAATAATCTTGTCAGTAATATTTTGTCTTAAAGAAATATTGGCTCCTTTAAATATAAGAAACTCTTCAAAATCAAGTGGAAAAAGTTCAAAATTAACAGTCCTTCCAACAAGGGAATCTGAGAATTTTTTCTTAATATCAAAGCTTGGTGAACCTGAAACAATTAATTTAAATTATTTAAAATGGTCATGAAATAATTTTAAAAATCAGGATGGATTGGAAAGATATTGAATCTCATCAATTAAAATGTAAAATTTTTTGTTTTTGTTAATTTCATATTTGTTTTCAATATGATTAATTACTTTTTCACAACCCTGTTCAAAAAGTTCAAGAAATCTTAAATCTTCAAGGTCAAAATAAGCATAATTGGTAAATTTGAATCTTTCAATAATTAATTTCAACAAGCAGGTTTTCCCAACCTGCCTTGCACCATGAATAATTATTACATCATCTGTATTTATAAATAATTCCAAAAATTAAGAAGTTTTCTTGGAAAAAGCATATCAAACTTTACTTTATATCCAATAAAAAGTCAAGTATGGGTTGCTAATTCTTACAATTTAAGAGGTGGAAGTTAGACAATACAGGTTGAAGCCACTCCACCAATATATATCTCATCCACTGCCTTGAGCTCACTGCTAAAAAGACCTCTTACCTTATCAGCCAAGATTTGAGTATAAGTGATTGGTTTTTTAAAATGGAGGCTATGCTTGTTAGCACCAAAATCTCCTACATAAGCTAAAGTGAGGTATGCTAAAACAACAAGAGCAGTGTTTTTAAAAAATTTAATAACTTTATCAACAAAACCATAACATTGTAACTTTTTCTCATTTGCCATGGCTATCTCCTTTAATTTTTAAATAGAAGTTTCATATTTGTATTCTGAAATATTTCTC